>JANQOH010000116.1 GCA_028289725.1 Alphaproteobacteria bacterium | reverse complement strand
TGTATGCTTCGAATGCCGCCGGCGAGATGAAATCGAGGATCGGATGATGCTCCGGTGTCGGCTGGAGATATTGCCCTATGGTCAGAAAATCGATGTCATGGACTCGCATGTCATCCATGACCGTGAGAATTTCCGCCTCGGTCTCGCCGAGCCCGACCATCAAACCCGACTTGGTGAAAATGGACGGATCAATTTCCTTCGCGCGCTTCAACAACCACAAGGAATGCTCATATCGTGCCGCCTTGCGCACAGTCTTGTACAAACGCGGCACGGTTTCGAGATTGTGGTTGAAGACGTCCGGGCGCGCCCGCGTCACGGCTTCGATCGCGCCCTCCTTCCGTTGAAAATCAGGCGTCAACACTTCAATCGTGGTCGTGGGCGATGTCTCGCGAATGCGTTCAATGCACCGAACAAATTGATCAGCGCCGCCATCCGGCAAATCGTCCCGATCCACCGATGTGATGACGACGTGACGAAGGCCGAGTTGGCCGACCGCTTCCGCTAGATTGTCAGGCTCGTGCGGATCCAGCAGATCCGGGCGACCCGTCGCGACATTGCAGAACGCGCATTTGCGTGTGCAAACACTGCCAAGGATCATGACCGTCGCGTGTCCCTGCGACCAGCATTCGCCGATATTGGGGCACGCCGCCTCTTCGCACACGGTGTTGAGTTGGAGGCCGCGCATCAGCTTGCGCGTCTCGTGATACCCGGCTGACGTCGGCGCCTTAACGCGGATCCAGTCGGGCTTGCGGGCGCGTGCCGGCTTGGCCGGGGCGCTTGTGTCGATTGCCGCGCTCATGCCCTAGATGTGGATCACCCGACCATAGGCGTCAAGGACCGACTCGTGCATCATTTCGGACAAAGTCGGGTGCGGGAAGATGGTTTCCATCAACTCCCCTTCCGTACTCTCCAGCGTGCGCGCCACGGCAAACCCCTGAATTAATTCAGTTACTTCTGCGCCGATCATATGGGCGCCGAGCAATTCACCGGTTTTGGCGTCAAACACAGTCTTGACCAAGCCTTCCGGCTCGCCAAGGGCAATCGCCTTGCCGTTGCCGATCGCCGGAAAGCGGCCGATCTTGACCGCGCGGCCGGCTTCCTTGGCCGCTTGTTCGGTCATGCCGATGCTCGCCACCTGTGGCCAGCAATAGGTGCATCCCGGCACCTTGCTGGTATCCAGCGGGTGAACGCCGTCGACGCCGGCGATTTTCTCGACGCACAAGACGCCCTCGTGGCTGGCTTTATGGGCGAGCCACGGCGGGCCAACCAAATCGCCAATCGCGTAGACACCGGGCTCACCCGTTTCCAGCCATTCGTTGACCACGACGTGGCCGCGATCGACCTTCACCTTCGTGCCCTCGAGACCGATATTCTCGACATTGCCGGTGATGCCAACCGCCATGATGACACGTTCCGCGCTCACGGCCTCGGTCTTGCCGCCGGCCAGTTCCACCGTCGCCGTAACCGACGATTTTGTCTTCTTAAGCGCCTTGACCGTCGCCTTGGTGAGGATAGTCATGCCCTGCTTTTCGAACGCCTTGTGCGCGAACGCGGAGATTTCCGCGTCTTCGACCGGCAAGACGCGGTCAAGCACTTCGACGACCGTCACCTCGGCGCCCATCGTCCGGTAGAAGCTCGCAAATTCGATGCCGATCGCGCCCGAGCCGACGACCAGAACCGATTTCGGCATGGCCTCGGGCACCATCGCTTCTTTGTACGTCCAAACCTGTTTGCCGTCGGGCTCCAAACCCGGAAGCGTGCGAGCGCGTGCGCCGGTGGCCAAGATGATGTGCTTGGCATCCAAAGCCGCGACGGCCTTGCCGCCTTTCTCGACCGCGACTTTGCCCTTGCCCGCCAACCGGCCATCCCCGTCGAAGACGGTAACCTTGTTTTTCTTAAGCAGAAACTGGACGCCCTTGGACAATTGATCGGCGACGCCGCGCGAGCGCGCGATCACTTTCTTGAAATCGAACTTGATGTCCTTGGCGCTGAAACCGAATTGTCCAAGGTCGTGCAAGAGATGATTGATCTCGGACGCTCGGAGCAGGGCTTTGGTCGGTATGCAGCCCCAGTTCAGGCAAATACCACCGAGATATTCCCGTTCCACGACCGCGGTCTTGAGACCCAATTGCGCGGCCCGGATCGCCGCGACATACCCACCGGGTCCCGACCCGATGATGACAATGTCGAATTTTGTGTCGGCCATGCTGTGCGCTTACAGCAACATGGTAAGTGGGTCTTCGATCAGACCCTTGAAGGCGCCGAGCAACTCTGCACCGACCGCCCCGTCGATGACCCGGTGATCGCCGGACAAGGTGCAGCTCATCATGGTCGCGACGGCGAGCGCGCCGTCCTTGACCACCGGCCGTTGCTCGCCCGCGCCAACCGCCAAGATGCCGGCCTGCGGTGGATTGATCACCGCCGCGAAATCGCTGATGCCATACATGCCAAGATTGGAGACCGAGAAGCCGCCGCCCTGATATTCCTCGGGCATCAGCTTGCCTTCGCGGGCACGCTCGGCGAAGTCCTTCATCTCCTCGGAAATCTGTACGAGACCCTTATTGTCCGCATTGCGCACGACCGGGGTCACCAGACCGCCGTCCACCGCCACGGCGACCGAAATGTCGACCGTGTTGTATTGCAGCGTCGCCGCCTCCGTCCAAGATGCGTTGGCCGCCGGCACCTTGCGCAGCGCCAGCGCCAGTGCGCGAACGACAAAATCATTGACCGAAATCTTGTAAGCGTCGCTGCGCGCGTTGAGGTCTTTGCGCACGCGCAGCAATTCGTCGACCTCGCACTCCACGGTTAGATAGAAATGCGGAATGGTCTGCTTGGCTTCGAGCAGCCGCTTGGCGATCACCTTGCGCATGCCCGAATTTGCGACTTCGGTGTAAGGCGCGGTGGGCGTGACCGGTGTCGGCGCTATGTCGGGTGCTCTTGCTTCCGCAGGCGCGGCCGGCACCGCGGCACCGCCACCCGCAACCGCCGCCTCGATGTCACGTTTGACGATCCGCCCGTGCGGTCCGCTGCCATTGAGCGCCGCCAAATCGATGCCAGCTTGCTCCGCCATCTTTCGTGCGAGCGGGCTCGCGAAAATGCGTTGACCATCCCGCGATGGCGCGGGAGGTGCGGACGCGCTGGGTGCCGGCGCGGGAGTCGGCGGAGAGGCTGCAGGTGCTGGTGCCGGCTCAGGTTCCACGGCCGCCGCGCCGCCATTCGGCGCCGGCGCGGCAGCAGGCGCCGAAACAGTATCGGCCGCGCTCGCATCTTCGCCTTCGGCCAAGACCACCGCGATTGGCGTATTGATGGGGACGGCTTCCGTTCCTTCGGCAATCAGTATCTGGCCGAGCACACCTTCGTCGATCGCTTCGACTTCCATGGTGGCCTTGTCGGTCTCCACCTCGGCGATAATGTCGCCGGGCTCGATCGCATCGCCTTCGGCTTTTAGCCACTTTGCGAGCGTGCCTTCGGTCATGGTCGGCGACAAAGCCGGCATCAGCACTTGAATTGGCATTCCGCATTCCCTGTGGAGTTCGTCCGCTGCTCGGTCGCGAAATATGCGCCCGTTCGGCCCGGACTATAGCACTCCCATCGCCATGCGCGATTGCGATTTGCGCGTCACGACACCCTAGCCGCGCAATATCTGCGCGGCCGCATCCGGCAAAAACCACAAAAAGTGTCGCGTAATTGACTAGCGGTAGCAGACGGCTTTGACCGCTTCGACGATGGTTTCGACGCGCGGCAATGTGAGCTTTTCGAGGTTCGCGGCGTAGGGCATGGGTACGTCCGCGCCCGACACCCGTTTCACCGGCGCATCGAGAGAGTCGAACGCGCGGTCCATGACTTGCGCGGCGACTTCACTGCCGATCCCCGCAGTGGGCCAGCCCTCTTCAACCGTCACCAATCGGTTCGTGCGGCTGACCGACTCGACGATCGCGTCGATATCGAGCGGGCGCAATGTTCGAAGGTCGATCACTTCGGCGGAGATGTCGTCAGAGGCCAACTGTTCGGCCGCCTCCAGGGAATATTCGATTCCGCGCGAAAAGCTCACGACGGTGACATCCTCGCCGGGCCGTACCGTGTTAGCCACGCCGAGCGGGATGACGTAATCATCGTCGGGGACGTCGAAGCTGCGGCCGTAGAGAATCTCGTTCTCGAGAAACATCACCGGATTCGGACTTCGGATCGCCGATTTGAGCAACCCTTTGGCGTCCGCAGCCGTGTGCGGCGCCACCACGATCAGCCCCGGCACATGCGCGTACCAAGAGGAGTAGTCTTGGCTATGCTGTGCCGCGACGCGCGACGCGGCGCCGTTTGGACCACGAAACACGATGGGGCATCCCACGGTCCCGCCCGACATGTAACGCGTTTTGGCCGCGGAATTGATGATCTGGTCGATTGCCTGCATGGCAAAGTTGAAGGTCATGAACTCGACGATCGGGCGAAGTCCCATGAAACCCGCACCGACCCCAACGCCGGCAAATCCTGCTTCGGTAATCGGCGTGTCGACAACGCGCTTGGGTCCGAACTCGGCCAACAGGCCCTGGCTCACTTTGTAGGCGCCCTCATACTCAGCGACTTCCTCGCCCATCAAAAAGACTGAGTCGTCGCGGCGCATCTCTTCAGCCATCGCGTCGCGCAGCGCTTCGCGCACGGTGATCGTGGCCATGTCAGGCGTCCTCGGCGTCGGCCAAAATGTCCGTGAAAAGTTCCGCGACGTCCGGCTCGGGCGCATTCTGCGCGAACTCGGCGGCCTCATTGATGGCCGCCCTCACCTCACGGTCAACATCCTTCAAGGCCGCCTCGTCGGCGTGACCACCGTCGATCAGGCGGCCTTTAACTTGCTCGATCGGATCTTGACTGCGGCGCACTTCCTGGACTTCTTCCTTGGTCCGGTATTTGGCCGGATCGGACATGGAATGACCGCGATACCGGTAAGTCTTCATTTCGATCAAGATCGGACCATTGCCGGCCCGAACAAAGGAAACCGCTTCGCGCGCGGCATCCCGCGTGGCCAATACGTCCATGCCGTCGCATTGGATACCGGGAATTCCAAACCCTTCGCCATGCTTGAAAAAATCGATCTCGGCGGACGCACGTTTCACCGCTGTGCCCATGGCGTATTGGTTGTTTTCGATAATGTAGACGACCGGCAGCTTCCAAAGCGCAGCCATGTTGTAGGCCTCGTGCACCTGGCCTTGGTTCGCCGCGCCGTCGCCAAAATAGGTCATGCAAGCCCGGTCCGATTCCCGGTATTTCAAAGCAAAGGCAATACCCGTCCCGAGCGGGACCTGTGCGCCGACGATGCCGTGCCCACCCCAGAAACCGTGTTCGGGCGAGAACATATGCATCGATCCGCCCTTGCCCTTTGATATGCCGGCGCCGCGGCCAGTCAGCTCGGCAAATACCTTGCGCGGATCAACGCCGCGCGCGATGGCATGCGCGTGGCACCGATAACTCGTAATGACGGGGTCTTCGTTGTTGATCGCCTGTTCGACGCCGATGACAACGGCTTCCTGACCAATATACAGATGACAGAACCCGCCGATCAGGCCCATGCCATACATCTGGCCGGCCTTCTCTTCAAAGCGGCGAACCAACAGCATCTCGCGATAATATTTGTGCAGCTCTTCCGCGCTTGCCGTGGCTTCAGCGGGCGCGGTCGCAAGTTTCGGTTTGCTCTTGGTATTGGCCATTCAGTCTCCCAACTTTCGACCAGTTGGTGCGCTACCGGAACGCACCGGCGACAATACTGGCTCCCAAATTGCCCGGCAAGCGCGGGGGGAGCGAAAGGATCAAATTAGAGTGATAAAACCGGCGATTAGTCGCCGATCGCGGAATCTAAGATAATCCGATCATTCGGATGGCCCAGGTTGAGGATCACTCGCGCCCGTTCTTCCAATAGGTCGACATCGAGACTTTCACGCCGCAAATGGCTGACACGGCGCTCCAACTTCCGCCTTTCGGCGCTTTCGGCCGCGATTTCATGCTCCAGCGTCTCGATTTGTTCCGTCAGACTGAGCCAAGCGACAAGGCCGCGATCCCCTTCAACGGTATGGTATCCAAGATAACACGCAAAACCGAGGTAAAGCGCTGGCACTATTGCAATTTTTCCGCGCCAACCGGTTTCGTATTTTCTCGACATTCCCGCCGTGAATCCGATCCAAGGCCGGCTAGGGCCCGGCGAAAGCGGACGCGCCGGCATAGCGCGCCGCGGGACCCAAACCGTTTTCAATGCGTATCAATTGATTGTATTTCGCCAACCGATCGGACCGGGAAAGCGACCCGGTTTTGATTTGCCCGCAATTGGTGGCCACGGCCAGATCGGCGATCGTGACATCTTCGGTTTCGCCGGATCGATGCGACATCACCGCGCGATATCCCGCCTTGTGCGCGGTCTCGACCGCTTCGAGAGTTTCGGTCAGGGTGCCAATTTGGTTCACCTTTACCAATATGGCGTTCGCCGCGCCTTTGGCGATACCATCACGCAAACGGCTTGGATTCGTGACGAACAAATCGTCGCCAACCAATTGCACGCGGTCGCCAATTTCCGCGGTCAGCGCGACCCATCCGTCCCAATCGTCTTCGTAGAGGCCGTCTTCAATCGATAGGATCGGATAGCTCCCTATCAAATCCTCGTAGTAGCGCACCATGTCACCCGCGCTCAGACTGCGCCCCTCGCCCGCCAATTCGTAGGTTCCATCCCGATAGAACTCACTTGCCGCCGCATCGAGCGCGAGTGCGATATCGCCACCCGGTTTGTACCCAGCCGTTTCAATCGCTTTCAGAATAAAATCCAAGGCTTCGGCGTTGCTGCCCAGGTTCGGCGCGAAGCCGCCCTCATCGCCCACCGCCGTATTGTGGCCGGCCTTTCCTAACAGGTCCTTTAGCGCGTGAAAGACCTCGGCGCCCCAGCGAACGGATTCCGCCAATGTCGGTGCGCCGACCGGCACGATCATGAACTCCTGCAAGTCCAAAGAATTGTCGGCGTGCGCGCCGCCGTTGATGATGTTCATCATCGGCGTCGGCAACAAATGTGCAAAGCTGCCGCCGACATAGGCATGCAACGGTACATTCGCGCTGGCCGCCGATGCTTTGGCGAGCGCCAAACTGACACCGAGAATGGCATTGGCGCCGAGACGCCCTTTATTGTCGGTGCCGTCGAGTTCGATCATGAGACGATCGAGCGCGACTTGTTCGCGCGCATCGCGACCTGACAGCGCATCGAACAGCTCGCCATTGACCCCGTCGACCGCGCCCAGGACACCCTTGCCCCGGTAGCGTCTGCTATCGCCGTCACGCAGTTCCACCGCTTCATGCTTACCGGTTGACGCGCCTGACGGTACGGCAGCCCGCCCAACAATCCCGTTTTCCAATTCAACCTCGACTTCGACGGTCGGGTTGCCACGGCTGTCCAATATTTCGCACGCACGGATATCGAGAATGGCTGTCATTCGGAGCGACGCCTCGTGATTATGGAGTTATCGGCTCAACTGGCCGCTGTTTGGCGACCTGATCAAGCGTCATCAACGTTTCGAGCAGCCCTTTCATGTGACGCAACGGCACCATATTCGGGCCGTCGCTAGGCGCATTGTCCGGATCTTGATGGGTTTCCATAAAGACCGCGGCAACGCCCACCGCCACGGCGGCGCGTGCCAGCACTGGTACGTATTCGCGTTGACCGCCGCTCGTGCCGCCCAATCCGCCGGGCTGCTGAACCGAATGCGTCGCATCGAAAACCACCGGGTAACCGGTGTCGGCAAGCACCGGCAACGCGCGCATATCGGAGACCAAAGTGTTATAGCCAAAACTGGCGCCGCGCTCCGTGACCAGCACATTGTCGTTGCCAGCGGCGGACACTTTTCCGACCACGTTCTTCATGTCCCAGGGCGCCAAGAACTGCCCTTTCTTGACATTAACCACGCAGCCTGTTTGCGCGGCCGCGACAAGCAGATCCGTTTGTCGGCAAAGAAATGCCGGGATTTGAAGCACGTCAACGGCATCGGCGACCAACCCGCATTGGTCTTCCGTGTGCACATCGGTCAAAACCGGGCACCCATGCGTGTCCCGCAGCTCGCGAAAAATCGGCAGGCTTGCCTCCAGACCAAGACCACGCGCGCTATTCAGGCTTGTACGGTTCGCCTTGTCGAACGAGGTCTTGTAGATCAAGCCCACGCCCAATTCGGACGTGATCTCGACCAACGTCCCACACATTTCGTGCGCGTGCTCGCGGCTCTCCAACTGGCAGGGACCGGCGATGAGAGTGATCGGCAAGTCATTGCCAACGGTCAACGAACCGACCGCCACATGACGCGGCTCAGTCATTGGCGCCTACACCAGACGTGAGTGTTCAACAGCCGCCTCGATAAACGAGGCGAACAGCGGGTGGGGCTCGAACGGTTTGGACTTAAGCTCGGGGTGGAACTGGACGCCGAGGAACCACGGATGTTCCTTGAGCTCGACCGTCTCGGGCAATGTGCCGTCAGGCGACATGCCGGAGAACACCAACCCCGCATTCTCCAACCGCTCCCGATAATTGACGTTCACTTCGTAACGGTGGCGATGTCGCTCGGAAACCGTCGTCGACCCGTAAATGCGGCTGATATTGGTGCCCTCGGCCAAGACCGCGTCGTAGGCGCCAAGACGCATCGTGCCGCCAAGATTATCGCCGACGCGCCGGCGCTCAATATTGCCGTCGCGCACCCACTCGCTCATCAATCCAACCACCGGATCTTGGCATTGACCAAATTCGGTCGACGACGCACCAGGCAGGTCCGCGAG
>JANQOH010000109.1 GCA_028289725.1 Alphaproteobacteria bacterium | reverse complement strand
CTTGACCTTTTCCTTGGCTTGCGGCGGCTTTGGCATGGTGACTTTCAAAACGCCCTTGGCGAATTTCGCCGTGATGGCGTCCGGGTCAACATCGAAAGGCACCGGGATCACCCGTTTGAACGAGCCGTATGAGCGCTCGACCAGGTGATAGTCCTTCTTTTTCTCTTCTGTTTCGGACTTCTTCTCACCTCTGATCGTCAACATGTTGTCGGCGACCTCGACGTCGACATCATTCTCGTCGATGCCCGGCAATTCGGCGCTCACCTCGATCGCATCGTCGGTTTCGCTCACGTCGATCACCGGCGCCAACATCGCCTCTTGTTGGGACGGCAAAGGCAGCCGCCAGTTGCGGCCAAACTCCTCGAACATCCGGTCAATGTCGCGATGGAAGGCGTGAAACAGATCAGACTTGTCGTTCGCTGCGAGTGCGCTGCGGCCCCAAATGGACGGCAACAAAGATTTCATGGCTCACCTCTCTTGCAGTGTCAGTTTGGCCAAGATCGTGGGGATACGCGCTTCGGGAAGCGTCAGAAAATGGTCTCCCATTTGTGGGCGGCGCGCCTTAATTTGGATCAGCGGATATTCAAGTTCCTTCGCTATACAGCGTTCTGCTTGACACGCCCGACGCGGCCCTTCGATCATGGCGCGCTGCTGCTAAACACGGAGACATCATGGCTGCTCCAAAGCCATTGCGCCCAGCGGCGCTAAGACGCCGATGCAATCCGGCGCGGTTCCGATTTCGAACCACGGACGACCTTAAGGACTTGGACGATGTTATCGGCCAGCCGCGCGCGGTCGAGGCGCTCGATTTTGGCATCGGCATTCGACAAGCCGGATTCAACATTTTCGCGTTTGGACCCGCTGAAACTGGGTTGCGTGACATCGTGTGGCGCGCCTTGTCGCGCCGTGCGGCCGAAGAGCCGACGCCCGACGATTGGGTCTACGTCTACAATTTCGATGAAGCGCACCGGCCAAACGCAATTCGTCTCCCGGCTGGGCGCGGCAGCGCTTTTCGGGCCGATATGGAGCGCCTGATCGACGATCTGCGCAGCGCGGTCCCGGCAGCCTTTGAAAGCGAAGAATATCGTGCGCGCGCGCAAGTTATCGAAGACGAAGTGAAGGAGCAGAATCAAGCCGCGCTGCAGGAGATTGAACAACGCGCGCGCGCCGAAAATATCGCGCTGGTGCGGACGCCCATGGGCATGGGATTTGCACCCATGAAGGACGACGAGGTGGTGAGCCCGGAAGTCTTCAACAAACTTCCGGAGGCTGAAAGGGAGAAAGCCGCGGCGCAGATATCCGCACTGCAAGACGAGCTGCAGGGTGTCATGCGGGAGCTGCCAAGATTGCTGCAGGCCGCGCGCGAAAAAATTCGCGTCCTGAACAAAGAAGTCGCGACGTATTCGGTTGGTCACTTAATTGATAGTTTGCGTGCCAAGTATGGGGACGTTGCCGAGGTCGTCACGCACCTCAATCGCGTTCAAGACGACGTCATTGAGAACGCCGCGCTGTTTCGAACCGGCGCGGAGGGTGGCGGCGCGCCAATGCCAGGCCCGTTCCCGCCGCCACAAGCCGATCTCGAAACGTCGCTAAGGCGATACCAGGTCAATTTGCTCGTCGATCATTCCGGCAATCACGGCGCGCCGGTGGTTCACGAACCCGATCCGAATTATCAGAACTTGGTCGGCCGGGTTGAGCATCAATCGGAAATGGGCGCATTGGTGACCGATTTCAATTTGATCAAACCCGGCGCGCTCCATCTCGCCAATGGCGGGTACTTGATCTTGGACGCGCGTAAAGTGCTGTCCCGCCCATTCGCCTGGGAAGGCGTGAAAGATGCAATTCGATCCGGAGAAATTCGGATTGAATCGCTTGGCCAGATGACCAGCCTTATCAGCACCGTGTCATTGGAACCCGAGCGGATACCGGTTCGCGTTAAGGTTGTCATGTTCGGTGATCCGATGCTGTACTACTTATTACAGCACCATGATCCGGAATTCGCGGAATTGTTTAAAGTTCCCGTGGATTTTGACGATCGGATGGCGCGGGACACGACGACGAATCTGTTATACGCGCGCCACGTTGCCACGCAGGCCCGCGGCAAGGGTCTGAAGCCGATCGACAAAGAAGGCGTCGCGTTGGTCATCGAAGAAAGTGCGCGCCTGGCCGGCGACGCCGAAAGGTTGTCTACATTGACACGGGAGGTGTCCGACCTGCTGGCGGAGGCGGACTATCGGGCTGGCGCACGCAATGCGAAAACGGTCGCTGCGCGCGATATCCGTGCGGCGACGCAAGCGCGGCAACGTCGTTCCGACCGGATTGCCGTGCGCATGCGCGAGGAGATCGAGCGCGGCACCATTTTGATCGAGACCGACGGCGCACGCCCCGGCCAAATCAATGGCCTGTCGGTCATTCAGTTGGGGGGATTCAGTTTCGGCCGCCCATCGCGCATTACCGCGCGCGTCCGCGTGGGGCGCGGGCAAGTGATCGATATCGAGCGCGAGGTGAAACTGGGTGGCGCCACCCACTCGAAAGGCGTTTTGATTTTGTCGAACTTTATGGCGGCGCGTTTTTCGGAAGACACACCGATGTCGTTGGCCGCCAGCCTGGCGTTCGAACAATCCTACGGCGGGATAGATGGCGACAGCGCGTCTTCGACGGAGCTCTACGCCATCTTATCCGCATTGGCCGACGCACCGATCGATCAAGGTTTGGCGGTGACCGGATCGGTGAATCAATTCGGTGAGGTGCAAGCGATCGGCGGCGTCAACCAGAAGATCGAAGGTTTCTTTGATTTGTGCCTTGCGCGCGGGCTGACCGGTCGCCAAGGCGTATTGATTCCGAAGTCGAACGTGAAACATTTGATGTTGCGCGAGGACGTGGTTGCGGCCGCGGAAAATGGCCGGTTCCACGTCTATCCGGTTGAGACGATCGATCAAGGCATCGAAATTCTGACCGGCATGCGCGCGGGCCGCCGTCGCGCGCGCGGCGCTTTTCCGCCCGATAGCGTCAATGGCCGGGTCGTCGCCAAACTTCAGGAATTCGCCAAGATGCGCAAGGCGTTTGCGAGTTCGGGCGACGGCGCCGCAAAACAGGATAACGGCAATGGCGCATGAACCGACCTATCGCCGCGTTGTCGTGGCGTTCGATTCGACGCGCGCGAGTCGGACGGCGCTGAATGTTTCGGCCAATCTGGCGGCGACGCTGGGTGCCGAGCTTGCCGGTTTGTTTATTGGGGATGTGAACCAGCTGCGTCTTGGCGCGCTACCTTTCGCGCGCATTACCGGACCCGGCGCGGTGTCGCGCGACATTGATATCGGAACAATCGAACGGTCGATGCGGCGGGCAGCCAGCGAAGCCCGCGCATCGTTGGAGCGCTTGGCCGCGGGCGGTTCCACGCCGGTGCCATGGTCGTTCCGCGTGGTTCGGGGCGCCGTCGCACCGGAAATTGGCGCGGCCGCCGATCCTGCCGACCTGATCGTCGTCGACGAGACGGCGCTCGGGCGCGCGGCCCGCGCCGCGCTTTCCGTGGCGAGCACGTCCGTTTTGTGTTTGTGTTCCAGCGCACCACGCGCGAATGAAGTCGTCCTTATCTATGGCGAGTCAGCGTCCGAACGGCGGGCAATCCAAGTCGCAGCGCGTGTCGCGCGCGCGACCGGCCGGACGTTGACGTTGTTGGTGCCCGATGCAGCGCAAATGGAGGCGGCGGCGGCAACAAATGCCGGCGACGTCGCGGTTCGGGCTTTGTCTATCGCGGATCGACGGAGCGCGTTCGTTCAAGCGGCAATGCAGAGGCCGGGTGCAATTGTGGTATGGCCCGCCGATCATGAAGACCCCGAGACGCGCCAAGCGCTGGTGCCGCTGCTCGAAGGCGGCCGGCTGTCGCTTCTGGTGACGCGCTAGAGCACTTTTCGACCATATAGGGTCATTTGACCGGAATGATTTTTGCCGCCGGTTAGGAGCGGGCCGCGCCGTAGTGTGACCCCACTTCAAGCGGGCCGTGACGCGGCCGGCGACAAAAAGCACCCGGCCTCCGGTGGCGCGGCTCGACGCACCGGATGCGTTACGCCGCTTGCCCGATGTCCCCGCATCGCGCGGCGCAGCGTGCCTACCCGGTGCGACGATCCGCGCCATCAAATGATCCTATATGGTCGGAAAGTGCTCTGGCGCTCACGCCGCGATATCGTCCAGGAAATCGAGCATCGCCTGCGCCGCCGGCGTGCCGTGCGACAAGACGACCCCGTGACGCGCGCCCGCGAATAGATGCATGCGGGCGCCGGGCACGCGGCTATGCGTATCGGCCAGCGTCGTCGATGTCAGAAACGGGCTCGAGTCGCCCGCGATCATCAGCGTGGGCGTTGTGATGCGCGCAAGATCGTCGGACAAGTCGACACCGACCAGCATTTCCCCTTGTCCGACCACCACATGCGCGGGACAGGCGGCCTGGACCGTGTGAAACCAGTGCCATTCGGTATCGCTCAGCGCGCCGGGCGGAAAGCGGCGCTCCATCATGCGCTCTGACCAGCCTTGCATGCCGTTATCTTCGATGAACGCGCGCCACTCTTGGACCCAGTTGATCGACACGCCACGATGGGGCGCCGTGCAAGCGGTCAAGCTGCGCAATCGCTCGGGATAGTGGATCGCCAAATAATAGCCGAGCGCGCCGCCCAGCGATTCACCGACATAGTGAAATCGATCGGCCTTGGCGGCGTCGGCGACCGCAAACAAGTCGCGCGCCAATCCTTCGATCGACCAGGCGTAGTCTTCCGGCGGCACCGCGGATCGGCCGTAGCCGCGCATATCCATCCGAACCACGCGATATTGGCGGGATAGCACCGGCCACCAACGTGCCCAAATCCCGTGGTTGGTGGCGACGCCGTGGTGGAAGATGACGGTTTCCGGCGCTTCCAGCCAAGGCGGCGTCAAGTCGGTGACATCGAAATAAAGCGCGCCGTCGGCGGTTTCCAGCATCGGCATGTTAGCCCTCCCCAGTGGTTCTCCCGTCGCCGCAGCCCTGCCATTCTCCGACTGCCCCTGGCGCGGCGGGCCAGACCGGGTATCATGGCGCTTCGGCTGAGGCCAGCACCTGACAACATTTTCCAAACCAGTCCTATGTCTCGTTCACCGCGCCCGCGCGACGCCGCCACACTGATTTTGCTCCGCGAATATGAGGGCGAACCGCAGGTGCTGCTCGGGCAGCGGAATGCCAGGCACGCCTTTATGCCGAACCGCTATGTGTTTCCCGGCGGGCGCGTGGACCGGCACGAT
>JANQOH010000101.1 GCA_028289725.1 Alphaproteobacteria bacterium | reverse complement strand
GCTCGTCGAATGACATTCATCAATTGTCCGTCTAACCCGGACGTGCGGGAATGAGTCCGGCACGGCGAAGTCTGTTTTGGGTGGCGGCGCTCGCTATCGTCATCCTGTTCTTGGTGCTGCTCAGCAGCATCCTGCTGCCGTTCGTCGCGGGCATGGCGCTGGCCTATTTCTTGGACCCGCTGGCGGACCGTCTTGAAGCACGCAAGGTGCCGCGGGCCTTGGCGACGACCTTGGTGCTGGCCGCCTTTTTCGTGATGTTCGTCGCGGTCCTATTGCTGCTCCTGCCACTGCTGCAGGGGCAACTGGTGGGCATGGTTCAACAGCTGCCGGGGGTTGTTCGGGCGGCCATCGACGGTCTCGCCACCGTGTTGGAGACCGCTTCGACACGGATCGATCCGCAGCAAATGGAAGAGATCCGCGCCGCGCTGACCGATTTGCAGAAAGAAGCGGCCGGCTGGGTGCTCGGCGCTGTCAGAAAGATTTGGTCGTCGGGCATGGCGGCGCTGAACGTCATTGGTCTTCTGTTCATCACGCCGGTGGTCGCCTGGTACCTACTGCGCGATTGGGACCGCATGGTGGCAAGGGTCGATGGCTGGTTGCCGCGCGACCATGCCGAGACCATTCGTCAGCAAGCCAAACAGATTGACCAAACATTGGCGGGCTTTGTCCGCGGCCAAGCCTTGGTGTGCCTGATACTCGGGGTTGCCTACGCAGTGGCGCTGCAATTGGCCGGGTTGCGCTATGGCCTGGCGGTTGGGCTAATCGCCGGCCTGATCTCTTTCATTCCCTATGTCGGATCGATCGTCGGCCTAGTCCTCAGCGTCGGCCTCGGATATCTGCAATTCGGCCTGTCCTGGCACCTCGTGATCCTCATCGCGATTTTCTTCGCCGGCCAGGCCATCGAGGGCAATTACTTGACGCCGAAATTGGTGGGCGAACGGGTCGGACTACACGCGGTTTGGGTGATGTTCGCCTTGCTCGCCGGTGGCGCGCTGTTCGGCTTTCTCGGCGTTTTGTTGGCGGTGCCTGTGGCTGCGGTCATTGGTGTGTTGGTCCGCTTTGCCCTCAACCAATATCTCGGCAGCGTGCTCTATCGTGGCACGGGTTCAGCGGGAGGCGGTCCCAAAACGTGACCGCGCGATCGTCTGGTCAATTGGCGTTTTCGCTGGCTTACCGGCCGGCGCTTGGAGCGGACGATTTCTTAGTCGCGCCGAGCAATCGGGATGCGGTGACGTGGATCGATCGCTGGCCCGACTGGCAAGCGCCGGGTCTGGTCATTCATGGACCGCCGGGCTGCGGCAAGAGTCATCTGCTCGCCGTCTGGCGCGCCACCTCCGGCGCCGCTTTGATCGATGCCGCCGATTTGTCTGGGCGCGACCCAGCCAGCCTATTGGGCGGTGCGACGGATCTTGCCGTGGAGCGGCTCGACGCCGCGTGCGATGAAACGGTTTTGTTTCATTTGTACAACATGGTAGTCGAGCGCGGCGGACGGCTATTGCTGGCCGCGCGCCAAGCGCCGGCGCGGCTTCGGTTTCAACTGCCGGATTTGGCCTCGCGGATCGGCGCCTTACCGACGGTTTCGGTGTCGGAACCGGATGACGCGCTTTTGGCGGCGGTGCTGGTCAAGCTATTCGCTGATCAGCAGATCGAACCCGCGCCGAAACTGATCGACTATTTGGTCGCGCGCATGGAACGGTCGTTCGACGCGGCGCGGCGGTTGGTGCTGGCGTTGGACCGGCGCGCGCTGGAACGGCGGCGGCCACCTTCGGTGCGTATGGCGCGCGAGGTTTTGGCATTGGACTTTGGCTACGAAGAATAAGACGGGAGGCGTTTGATGGATTTGGGATTGTCTGGCCGAAAGGCGATCGTGTGCGCGTCGAGCAAGGGCCTCGGGCGCGCCTGCGCGATGTCCCTGGCGCGCGAGGGGGTCGCGGTGACCGTGAATGCGCGCACTGCCGAGACGCTTGAAGCAACGGCGCAGGAAATTCGGGATGAGACCGGCGCCACGGTCACCGCCGTCGCGTGCGACGTGACGACGCCGGAAGGGCAGGACCAACTACTTTCGGCCTGCCCGGATCCGGATATTTTGGTCAACAATGCGGGCGGCCCGCCGCCCGGCAACTTTCGCGATTGGTCGCGTGAGGACTGGATGAAGGGCGTGACCGCCAACATGCTGACACCGATCGAACTGATGAAAGCGACCGTCGATGGCATGATCGAGCGCAAATTTGGCCGCATCGTCAACATCACCTCGGGTTCAACCAAGAGCCCGATCCCGGAACTCGGTATGTCGAACGGGGCGCGAACCGGGTTGGCTGGTTTCGTCGCCGGCCTCTCGCGCGAGACCGTTCGCCACAATGTCACCATCAATTGTCTGTTGCCCGGGCCCTTCGTGACGGACCGTCTCACCGGCAACATGCGTTTCCGCGCGGAAAAGGCGGGCGCCGATTACGACGCGTTCTTCGCCAAGATGGCGGCGCAGAACCCGTCCGGTCGGTTCGGACAGCCGGAGGAATTCGGCGACGCCTGCGCGTTCCTATGCAGTGCGCAGATGGGTTTCGTCACCGGCCAGCACTTCTTGATGGACGGTGGCGTCTTTCGTGGAACCTTCTGAATTTTCGCGTTTTTTTGCGTATGCGCGGTGGCGCGCCCCAGCGGCGCTGCCAATATGTAAGAATGGTGACATCGTAGTAGTGTATTGCCTGGCGTTTTGATGTTGTAACAACACGGAACGGCGGGGATTGTGGAATGTCTGAAGCGGCTCAGAAAAAGAAGCTTTCAAAGGAAGTTGAAGCGAGTCCCGAAACGGCGTTGGAGCCGCGGGAACGCTATATCAACCGCGAACTGTCGTGGCTCGCGTTCAATTGGCGTGTCCTCGCCGAGGCCGAAAATCCACGCCAGCCCTTGTTGGAACGGCTGCGTTTCCTATCCATTTCGGCCAGCAACTTGGACGAGTTCTTCATGGTCCGCGTCGCCGGTCTGAAAGGGCAGGTGAGCAACGGTATTGTTTTGCAAAGCCTTGACGGCCGCACGCCGGCGGAGCAACTCGCCGAGGTCTTGGAAGACTCGGCGAAATTGATGGCCGAGCAGCAGCGCATCTGGCGGACGCTGAAAGCCGAACTCAAAGACGCCGGCATTGCAGTGGTCGCGGCGGACGACTTGTCAAAGTCCGACGTCGATTGGCTCCGTGAATATTTCCTGGAGCAAGTGTTTCCGGTGCTCACGCCGCTGGCGATCGATCCGGCGCACCCCTATCCGTTTATCGCCAACCGTGGTTTCGCGCTGATGCTGCAACTGCTCAGCAAAGACAAGGGTCGCGGCATGCGCGCGCTGGTGCCGCTACCGGATCAGGTCAGCCGGTTCGCCCGCCTGCCGGGCGATACGATTCGCTTCATCGCCATCGAAACTTTGGTTGAACTTTTTGTTGAGCAATTGTTTCCGGGGTACAGCGTTGCCGGACGCGGCACGTTCCGCCTGCTGCGCGATAGCGACATCGAATATGAGGAAGAGGCGGAAGATCTCGTTCTCCTGTTCGAAACGGTTCTCCGACAACGCCGTCGCGGCGGCATTGTCCGTCTAAAAGTCAGCTCCGACATGCCCGAAGAGCTGCGCCAAATGGTGATCGACGAATTGGACGCCGTTCCGCAGGACGTGATCGTCACCGACGGCTTGTTGGACCTTGCGCGGTTGGCGGAGCTCGTCGACTGTGGCCGGCCGGATTTGGTTTACGAACGCTATGCCGCACGCTTTCCGGAGCGGATTCGTGAGTATGACAATGATTGTTTTGCCGCGATCCGGCAGAAGGACATTGTCGTCCACCACCCCTATGAGAGTTTCGACGTGGTGGTGCAGTTCCTACAGCAGGCGGCGGCTGATCCGACGGTATTGGCGATCAAGCAAACCTTGTACCGCACCACCGCCGAGTCGCCGATCGTGAAGGCTCTGATCGCGGCGGCCGAGGCCGGCAAATCGGTGACCGCACTTGTTGAGCTTAAAGCCCGGTTTGACGAGGAAACGAATCTCAAACTTTCGCGCAGCCTGGAGCGCGCCGGCGTCCATGTCGTCTACGGGTTCATGAAGCTCAAAACCCACGCCAAGGTGACCTATGTGGTGCGGCGCGAGGCCGATAGCCTACGCTCCTACGTGCACTTCGGCACGGGCAACTATCATCCTGTGACCGCGCGCATCTATACCGATCTGTCGTTCTTCACTTGTGACGAAACGGTCGGGCGCGACGCGGCGCGCTTGTTCAATTTCACCACCGGCTATGCGATTCCCGACGCATTCGAGCGTGTCGCCATTGCGCCCTTCACTCTACGCAAGCGGCTCGTCGAACTGATCGATGAGGAAATCAACCACGCCCGTGCCGGCCGGCCCGGTTCGATTTGGGCCAAAATGAACTCGCTCGTGGACGGCCAAATTATCGACAAGCTCTACGAGGCGAGTGCGGCGGGCGTGCAGATCGATTTGGTCGTGCGCGGTGTATGCTGCCTGCGCGCCGGCGTCCCCGGCTTGTCGGACAATATTCGCGTGAAAAGCATCATCGGGCGGTTCCTTGAACATTCGCGCATCGTTTGCTTCGGCAATGGTCAGGCCTTGCCCTCATCGGTGGCGAAGATCTACATGTCATCCGCTGATTGGATGCCGCGAAACTTCGATCGGCGCTGCGAGGTCTTGGTGCCGGTCGAGAACGATACGGTACGCGAACAGGTGCTCGACCAGATCATGGTCGCTAACTTGAAGGACGAGGCACAAAGTTGGGTGATGCGGCCGGATGGCAGCTATTCGCGT
Organism: Alphaproteobacteria bacterium; assembly: GCA_028289725.1. GTDB lineage: Bacteria > Pseudomonadota > Alphaproteobacteria > UBA7887 > UBA7887 > JAKZSU01. The sequence continues at coordinate 402 of JANQOH010000101.1, read as the reverse complement.
CTGCCGGCGTCGGACGAGTCATTCAGCGCGCATACCTATTTCATGACCAACCCCAGCCTGTCGGGTCGTGGCAGCGCGCTCAGGCGCTCCGGCGGTCCCGCGCGCTTGCAAATCGCGTCCGGGTCTTAGCCCCGCGGCGCATGGACTGTGCATGACCTCACGCACCGGCGCACTGGTCCATGAGCCGCTAATTCAACTGGCGACCGCGACGCGGAACGAGCGGTTCGCGGTCATCGATATCGGTTCGAACTCGATCCGGTTGGTGGTGTTCGACGCGATCCGGCGAGCGCCGACGCCGCTATTTAATGAAAAGATTCTATGCGGTTTGGGCCGCAGCCTGCATCTGACGGGGCGGCTCGATGGCGACGGTGTGCGCCAAGCCTTGATCAATCTGCAGCGCTT
>JANQOH010000147.1 GCA_028289725.1 Alphaproteobacteria bacterium | reverse complement strand
AGGACTTTTGGGCCGATCGGTGAAATTGCACCGGACCACCGCGCCGCCATGAGCGCGGCGTCACCTTTCAGTGCGTCCCGATCACCAAGCAGCGCAACGGTTACGGGCCACCCGCCCTTTCGTAACGCCACCGCAACGCCAAATCCGTCACCGCCATTGTTTCCGGGACCGCACAGAACCAGCGTTGGACGCGGCGACCATCGGCGGCGGATCGCGCGCGCGACAGCCGCGCACGCATGCTCCATCAACACAATCCCTGGTACGCCCGTCGCGATGGCGCCCGCGTCGGCTCGATACATCTGCTCGACCGTCAGAACTTCTTGGCCTTCGATCGACCGATTGGGTCCATGCCATCGCATGATTTGAAGGGTACGACACGGCCTGCTTTTGACAAGCCGGTGTCGATTCTGAGCCCCCTGCCGCCGACCGGGAATGCCGGCGTTCCGGCCTCACCAACTGCTGTGGCGGAATCGCAACAGGCCACCTCAATCGACCGGGTAAATCAGGAGTCTGCCTAAGTTCTGAGCAGCCTCCGGCCCTGTAACAAAACCGACATGGAACTGTCGCAATTTCTGTAACACGGCGGCGGTACCTCCCCGCCGCGGCCGAAGCGGACTCCCGCTGCCGCGCCCCCGAGGGGCACCACCAAAAACGAGGACCACTTCAGCCATGAGTGTTTCACCCGCCAAGCTGTTGACAGGGGCAGCTATGGCCATCGTTCTTGCGGCATCGCCGGTCATGGCGCAGCAAGATCTTGAGCAAAGAGTAAAAGAGCTTGAGCAGCAACTTGAACTGCTCAAGCGCCAGTTGGAAGTGCAGGTCCAACAGGCGCAGGATGCGGCGGCCCAGGCCACGGAAGCTGCCAAGAGCTCAGGCAGCGACGTCATCGTCAAAATGAAAGGCCCGGCCCCATCATTCGAGTCGGCCGACGGCAAATACACGATGGCCTTCACCGGCCGCGCTCACTGGGATTTCGCTTGGTACAGCCAGGATGACAACGCCCAGCAAGTCGGCGGTGTCGTCACGAACCCGACAGTCGTAAACGATCTGAACAGCGGTTCAAATCTACGTCGCGCGCGTCTTGGCGTGAAAGGTAAGATTGACGGCGATTGGCGGTATGAACTGGTGCTGGATGCCGGCGATAGCAGCTCCGGCGATGTTCAAATCGACCAGATTTGGCTCGGTTACAACGGCATCAAGCCGCTGAAGCTTAAAGTTGGCAGGCACAAGACACCGAACGGTTTTGACGAACTAACCAGTTCAAACGACATTCCATTTATTGAGCGCTCTTCAACCAACAATGCCGCGTTGGGTCCAGCCGGCGGTAAGCGGGTCGGTTTCTCGGGCGTGGCCAACGGCGATTTCTGGTGGGCCGGCGCCGGCATTTTTGGCGCGGATTGGGACGAGCAATTTGATGACGAGCAGTTCAGCGCGAACGCTCGCGTCGCTTTCGCCCCCATCCGGAGCGGCAAGGATTACGCGCTCCATATTGGTGGCTCGGGTTATCACATTTTCGAACCGAGCCAGGGTAACAACACCGCTGTACGCTCGCGCGTTCGGTTCCGCGACCGCCCGAACATTCGAGTTGACTCGAATCGCTGGATCGATGCGACCACCAACAATGGCGACAGTGCCTACATAGTTGGACTGGAAGGCGCGGCCCAATGGAAGAACTTCTGGTTGAACGGCGAATACAACTGGTTCGGCTATGAAGAATCCTTCAACCCGAACCTGTCCGACAATCAGCGCGGCGATCAAGATTTCTACGGCTACTACCTTCAAGCCGGCTGGGTCATCACCGGTGAACATCGGCCGTACAGCATGTCGAAAGCGGCGTGGAGCGGCGTGAAGCCTAAGAATCCGTTCAAACTCGGCGGCGACGGTTGGGGCGCACTCGAAACGGCGTTCCGCTACGACTTCGTGGACCTGAACGATCAAGAAAACTCGTTCGCGGCGGACGGCACGTTCCTCGGGACCCGCGGTGGCGAGCAAGAAACGTTCACGTTCGCCATCAACTGGTGGATCAACAATTATGTGGCGATCAAGTTCAACTACATCCACGTGGATGTGGACCGGATTGGCACCAATAACGATTGCTCGACCGGGCTTAGTTGTCCGTCGGCGGGCGACACCTTCGATGTCTTCGCCATTCGAACGCAGTTCAAGTTCTAATTGGCGAAACAGGACGCGTTGTTCCGCCTCGCGCGATGCACGAGAACGCCCTAGCGACAGTGGAACGACGTAGGGCGGGATGACCCCCCAAAACCATCCGCCCACAATGCGGGCCGGCGATCGAGAATCGATCGCCGGCCTTTCTTTTTGCTCAAGAAATTTTAGGCCTGGCCTTGACAAAATTGGCTGATATCAACCACAAATACGTATCGAGACCACTTGACCTGAATTATTAATGACGCGTTTTCAATCACTTAAGACACTGCAAACCCTATACGGCCTGGCCTTGCTCGCGCTGGTCATCGCGGCGGGCATTGTCGGCACGACAGGTCTCGTCCTCAACGAACGTTGGGCGGCGGAGGCTTCTCGTCTCGAGCGATTGCAGCAGGTCGCGGAAGGCGCGCGCGGCGATCTTTATCGCCAAACAAAGGAAATGTTCGATTACCATTTCTTGGCCGATCCGCGAGCCAGTGACCAGTATCAGAGCTACACGGCGCAGCTTGATGAGAAGCTCTCCGAAATGGCCACGCTCGCCAAACAGCCGGAAGAAATTTCGGCGCTCGAGGGGCTGACTGCCGCCTATGGCAACGCCCGAAAGACCGCCGACTCGATCATGGCGCGGCCCAGCGGCACAGTCCCCGAGTCAGAGAAGCTTGCGCTGTTCGAAGCGGAATTGGAAGCCGGTAGCCTTTCCGATTTCGAGACGGCGCTCGACGCCGCAGACGAGATATTCTTGGTCGGCAAACAGCGCCTTGCGGAACAGGTCACGCGCGCCACGCGCTTGGCACTTGCCGTACTACTGATTTTGATCGTCTTGGCTGCCGCGCTCTTGTTGTTCGCGCGCAACGTGCTGCAACGGGCCTTTTTGCGTCCCCTTTCGGAACTTTTGGCGGCCATGCGTCGCTTCGGAAAGGGCGACCTTGAGCACCGCGTCAGCGAACATGGTGCCGCGGAAATGGTCGACCTGCAGCGAACCGTCAATCGCATGGCCGACGAGGTGGCGCAAAGCCGCGCGCAACTCGTCCGCACGGAGAAACAGGCCGCCCTTGGCGCATTGGTGCCCGTGATCGCCCATAACATCCGCAACCCCCTTGCGAGCATCCGCGCGACGGCCCAGCTCATGCAGACGCCGGAAAGGGACAGCGCTACGGCCGACGGTTTGCGCGGAATCCTCGGCGCGGTGGATCGCTTGAGCAACTGGCTGACCGCGTTGTTGTCCTATCTCAATCCGCAAAAGGCGCACCGGCACCAGGCGCGGCTGGCGGATTGTGCGGACCAAGCTTTGACCCTCCTTGAGCCGCGCCTTGCCGAAAAATCGGTAATGCTGGATCGCCGCAACTGGACGGAAGGCGAGTCGGTCGCGCTCGACACCCACCTCATGGAACAAGCGATCTATGGCCTGCTCGCCAATGCGGTGGAGGCGTCACCGAAGAATGCCACGCTGACCGTGTCGACAGGCTCCGACGGATCAAACTGTTGGCTGTCGATCGAAGATGGCGGACCCGGTTTGCCTTTCGAGCCCAATCCAGGCGGGGCTTTCCCCGGTCCTACCACCAAGACCTATGGCAGCGGCTTGGGGATTCCGTTCGCTTACAAGATTTGCGAATTGCACGATGGTCGACTCGATTTCCGTGCGACGAAACCGACGGGAACCACCGCGACGATTTCCGTGCCCACAACAACAACGAAGAAAGACGCGGCATGAACGCCATGACAATCGAAGACCGCACAGTTCTTGTCGTCGACGACGAGACACCGTTCGCCCAAGCGATGGCCACACGCCTGACCCGTGACGGCGCGGATTGTCGCGTGGCAGAAACATTGGGCACTGCCCGCGATGCCTTATCGTCGACCCACACGTGGCATCCCGACCTAGTCCTCCTCGACATGCGGCTTCCGGATGGATCGGGCCTCGACTTATTGCCGGACATTGCCGCCCTTACGGAGCAGCCGTCCGTCATCGTGATTACGGCGTTTGGCGACATCGATAACGCCGTCGAGGCGATGAAGCGCGGTGCCAGCGACTATCTGCGCAAGCCACTCGATCTTGATGAACTGGTTCTGGTTGCCCGTCGCGTGCTCGGCGCCCGCGACCTGGAGGCCCGTTTGGGCTATGCGCGCGAACGCGACGTTCAGCATATTGAAGCCGCGGCGCTGCTCGGCCGTAGCCCGGCGATCAAAGCGGTGCGCAACGAGCTCGCGGCGATCGCTGCCCTGCCCGATACCGACGATGCCCCCGCGCCCAACGTTCTGATTACGGGTGATACCGGCACCGGAAAAGACATCGCGGCGCGGTTAATCCATTTGGGCGGCGCACGCGCGAGCCGACCTTTCGTGCGCATTGATTGCGCCACACTGCCTCGGGAAACGATTGAAGCGGATCTATTCGGCCGCTCTGGTGACGCGGACGAGCCGGGCCTCATCGAGGCGGCGGAAAACGGCACCGTTTTGTTCGATGAAATCTGCGAGTTGCCGGTGGAGCTTCAAGCGAAACTGCTGCCGGTGATCGAACGCC
>JANQOH010000081.1 GCA_028289725.1 Alphaproteobacteria bacterium | reverse complement strand
CGCCCATGTCTTGGAAAAACTGTTCGCGACAAGCAAAAGGTCGTCGGGTTCGGCGAGTTCGAGGAATGACGGCGCGACCGGGCGGGCGTAAACCAGGCGGGCATAGACTTCGTCGCCAATCAACCAAATGCCGCGCGAGCGGCAAAAATTGAGCACCGCGGCTTGCGCTTCCGCGTCCATCATCCAGCCGGTCGGGTTGCTCGGCGAATTGATGCAAATCGCGCGCGTCCGCGCATCGCAGGCATCAAACAAACGGTCGAGGTCCAACCGCCAGGTCTCGCCATCGGACTCCAACGGGACCTGATGGACCGTGCCGCCCATGATACCGATACACCGGAAGAAGTTGGGCCACATCGGGGTTGCCGCGACGATATTATCGCCCGCATCGATCAGCAGTTCCGCGACGAGCATCAGAGCGTTCATGCCGGCGGCGGTCACCGTAATGCGATCCGCGCTTATTGGTGTCCGATACAAGCGTGTCGAATAATCGGCGAGCACTTGGCGCAACTCGGGCACGCCGCGATTGTGGCTGTAGAACGTCTCGCCTGCGCGCAGCGCTTTGTCCGATGCGTCGATGATGAATTCGGGTGTCGGCAGGTCCGGTTCGCCGAACCAGAGCGGAATGACATCAGGGTCACCCATGCCAGCATGGGCGATTTCTCGAATGGCCGAGTGTTCTAAGGATGCAATGGCGGCGCGGACCGGTAGGTCTTCTTGGGTCGCCGCGCCGCTGGGCACGTGCGCGGCGCCGCTCATTTTCTGCGCTCGGCCGGGACGCCCTCCACGGCGAGACGAAGACTGTGAACAATCTCTTGGCCGACCGGGCCACCGTCCTCGGTCAGCCGCCCGACAAGGATGGCGCGCAACGCTTCTACATGCGCTTCGATCACTTCAAGTTGCTCGTCGGTACCCGCAGCCTTACTGGCGTAATCATACAGGGACATCGCAATCTTGGTGACCAATGGGTAGCCATAGGTGGTGCCGTGGCACCGCATCGAATGCGCCGTTGCGGAAATCGCGCGCAACGCGCGGACACGTTCGGTCACTTTGTTTTGGGCGCGCGACAGATCGCTGGCCAGAAGATCCACATCGGCGAGCGCGGTCACCGGATAATGGTTGGCCCGGGCCGCCAGAACGGCTTCCGCCGCGGCCACGCGCGTCGGGTCCAGACCGGCAGCCGGTTCTTCATCGCGGGTGGCTTTCTCGCGCAGCGCATCCGGCGCATTCAGATAACGGACGGACGGCCCGCTCATGACGGCTCCTCCACAAGGTGGCGACGTTCACCGCCGCGATATGGAATTTCCCGGCGCCGCCGATCGGGGCCGAAGTAGCGGCCGCTTTCCACGAACTGCCTTGGCTTGGCGATCAGACCGTCGATCAAATTGCACAAACTGTCGAGCGACACGGGTTTCGCTAGCACTTCGCTGACGCCGAGGTCACGCATCCGGACCAACGCGTCCATATCGGTCAATCCGGTCATCAGCACAACAGGAACGAAACGGTCCGGACTGTCCGGATCGCGCCGGATCCATTGAAGCAAATCGGCGCCGTCTCCCGGATCCATGGCGAAGTCGGTGATCACCAAATCGATTGGGATCGTCCGAGGGTCGCTCAAGATGGTTTTCGCGACTTCGCCGTTCGCGGCGGCGAGGCATTTGCCGAAACCCAATGCATCCAGAAGGTCGCACATCAAAGCACTGGTATCGGCATCGTCATCGACGACCAGCGCGGTCAATTTGCTCAGCTGAAAATAACTCATTTCACCCTTATTGGTGTCGTGTCCCGCGCCCCTCTCTCTTATACATAGTCGCCAACCGCGACTTCGCGAGACCCATTCGCGTTGATGCTCGTTACATCACCGCACCGATGTGCCAAGGCACGAACTCTTCGTCGCCGTATCCAAGCTCTTCGCTCTTCGTTTGTGAGCCGGACGCGGTGTCCAAAATCTTTTGAAAAATCTTCGCACCCATCTCGGGGATCGACGCCGCGCCATCGAGAACCAGACCGCAATTGATGTCCATGTCATCGGATAGACGCTGGTACATCGGCGAGTTGGTCGCGAGCTTGATACTCGGTGTCGGCTTGCAACCAAAAGCGGAACCGCGACCGGTGGTAAAGCACACGACGTTCGCGCCACCGGCCACCATGCCGGTTACGGAGGTCACGTCATAGCCCGGCGTGTTCATGAAGCAGAACCCCTTGGCGGTGATCGGTTCGGCATATTGATAAACGTCGACCAAATTGG
>JANQOH010000080.1 GCA_028289725.1 Alphaproteobacteria bacterium | reverse complement strand
GGCCCATGTCTTGGCCGTCGCCGGCGCGGCGGTAGACGCCAACGATGCGACCGGGGCGCGCCGCCAGCACTTTGATGATGCGACCCTCGTACGATCTCTCGTCGATCTTGGAGAGGCGAAGCAAGACACGGTCGCCCATACCTGGCGGGCGAACACCGCGGCGGCTCGGCGGCAAGACCGTAATCGTGGGCGGCGAACCGTCGCCATGCCACTCGGTTGGCCGCGCCACTGGGTCGCCGTCCAAATCGATGCCGGTGACCTCGGCCACCGTTACCGGAGGCAGCTTATTGGGCGACATGACACGTTTTCGGCCACGGCGCGCGATTAAGCCATCTTCGGCCATATCGCGAAGCAAGGTCTTGAGTGCGACGCGGTCCGCGCCCGTGATACCGAAGGCGCGCGCGATCTCGCGCTTACCAACCTTGCCGTCGGCGGCGTTCACAAAATCGAGGATTTGCTCACGGCTTGGCAGACCCTGACCCTTGGGACTGCGCTTCGGTGCCATTAGGCCGTGTCGGTATCCACCGGCGTCTTCTTGCGCGACTTGGTGGATTTCGCGCTCGATCTGGCGGCCGGTTTCTTCGTCGCCTTTTTGGTGGTCTTCTTAGCGGTCGACTTCCGGGCCGTGGACTTTTTGGTGGTTTTCTTCGCGGCTTTCTCGGCCAGCAAAGGCAACATTTCCTCAAGCGTTACGGACTCAGGATCCGAACCTTTCGGGATATTGACGATGACTTTGTTGTGTTTGACGTACGGTCCGTACCGTCCGTTGAACACACCGATATCGGCGTCGTCATCCGGGTGTTTGCCGAGGACCCGAAGCGGCACGGCCCCGGCGCGCCCCCGCGACGGCTCCGCAAGCAGCGAGACCGCGCGATTGATACCGATGGTCAGCACGTCGTCGTCGCCCTTGAGGGATTTGAACGCGCCAGCGTGTTTCACGTACGGACCGAACCGGCCAATACCGGCGGTGATCATCTCACCGGTTTCCGGATGGTTGCCAATCTCGCGGGGCAGACGCAGCAAACCGAGTGCCGTGTCGAGATCAACGGACATCGGGTCCGTGCCTTTGGTCAGCGACACGCGCTTCGGTTTCTTGCCTTCCTCGGCCTCGCCGAGCTGGATGTAAAATCCATACGGACCTTTCCGGACCGTGACATCGGTGCCGGTCGGATCTTGCCCGAGCAGTTTCGGACCGTCCGCCAAGGCGGCGGCCTCATCGCCATCGCCGTTTTGCGCCACAAGCTGACGTGTGTATCGGCATTCGGGATAGTTAGAACAGCCGACAAAGGCGCCGAATTTGCCGAGCTTCAGGCTCAATTGGCCGGTGTCGCACTGCGGGCATTTCCGCGGATCCTTATCGGGCTCTTCCCGCGGAAAAATGTGCGGACCGAGCATTTCGTTCAGCTTGTCGAGAATTTCGCGCACGCGCAGATCACTGATCTCTTCGACCGCCATCGAAAAGGCCGACCAGAAGGCGCGCAGCACTTCCTTCCATTCCTGATCGCCATTCGAAATCTGATCGAGCTGATCTTCCAGATCCGCCGTGAAGTCATACTCCACATAGCGTTGGAAAAAGCTCTCCAGGAACGCTGTAACCAAGCGGCCGCGGTCCTCGGGCACGAAACGCTTTCGGTCGAGCGTGACGTAGTCGCGGTCTTGCAGAACTGAGATAATGCTGGCGTAGGTCGATGGCCGACCGATGCCAAGCTCTTCCATCTTCCGGACGAGCGAGGCTTCGGTGTAGCGCGGCGGCGGTTCCGTAAAATGTTGCGCCGGATCGACGTTGCCGAGCCCCATCGCGTCACCCTGATTGACGTTGGGAAGGCGCCTTTCGGCGTCATCATCGTCCGCGTCGTCACGGCCCTCGGAATAAAGCGTCATGAACCCGTCGAACGCGACGACGGAGCCAGTCGCGCGGAGCTCGACCTTGCCGTCGCTCGGCGCGAAATCGACGCGGACTTGATCGAGCAGCGCGTCGGCCATTTGACAGGCGATCGTGCGCCGCCAAATCAACTCATAAAGCCGTTGCTCGTCGCTCGATAGATTGATCGCGTCGGGCCGGCGTGCCGGATCGGTCGGCCGAATGGCCTCGTGCGCTTCCTGCGCGTTTTTGGCGCGCGTCTTAAACCGTCGCGGCTCCGCCGGGAGATATCGTTCGCCATATTGTTTGGCGATCGCGCCGCGCGTCGCATCGAGGGCTTCAGCCGAGAGCGTGACGGCGTCCGTCCGCATATAGGTAATGAGGCCGACGGTCTCGCCGCCGATGTCGATGCCCTCGTATAGACGCTGCGCAACGCGCATGGTGTGCGCGGCCGGAAATCCAAGTTTGCGCGAGGCCTCTTGCTGCAGCGTCGAGGTGGTAAACGGTGCCGGCGGCGAGCGCTTGACCTGCTTGCGTTCGACTTTCGCGGCCGTGAACGCACGCGCCGCGATTGCCGCCGCAGCACGTTTGGCCGCCGCTTCGTCGGGCAGATCGAATTTTTCAAGCCGTTTGCCGTCCAGGCCAACCAGCCGCGCGTTGAGCTCTTGGCCCGCCGGCGTGGTTAGTGCCGCGCTGACGGTCCAATATTCGCGCGGTTTGAACGCCTCGATCTCCATTTCGCGATCGACGATCAGGCGCAGCGCAACCGATTGCACGCGGCCGGCTGAGCGGCTTCCCGGGACTTTGCGCCACAGCACCGGCGACAGCGTGAAGCCCACCAGATAGTCCAGCGCGCGGCGCGCCTGCTGCGCATTGACAAGGTCCATGTCTATATCGCGAGGACGCGCTACGGCATCCAATACGGCTTCACGTGTAATCTCATGAAAAACGATGCGTTGCATCGTCAAATCGCCGAGGCCGCGACGGCCCCTGACATAGTTCATCACATGCCACGAAATCGCTTCGCCCTCACGGTCCGGATCGGTCGCGAGCAAGAGCCGGTCAGCCTTCTTCGAAGCGTCAACAATCGCCTTTAAATGCTTGGCCGACTTAGCATCGGTGACGTAGTCCATGGCGAAATCTTCGTCTGGACGCACCGATCCGTCTTTCGAGGGCAAATCACAAATGTGCCCATAGCTGGCGAGCACCTTGTAGTCGGAGCCGAGATATTTCTCGATTGTCTTGGCTTTAGCGGGCGATTCTACGACAACGACATCCATGGAAGCGGTTCGGACTCCATTTTTTGGTTCTAAATCGACGAACTGCCACAACGTCTTGTTATGTAATGGAAATCGTGCCCCCAGCGTGACGCTTTAGCCGTCCGGCCAGCTCAAGTTCCAGGATTACGACCATCACCTCGGCCGGAGTTAAGTGGCATTGGCGAACCAGTTCGTCAACACCGACAGGTGTCGGTCCGAGCCGAGAGAGGACCGCGTCGCGTCGTTTTTCTGTGACCTCCAGATGCTGGGATTCCCTAGGTTTGCTGTCATCCGATGGGCGAGTTCCCGGGATGGTGATTTGAGTGTGTCGCGGCGCGCCCAAGCCATCGCGCACGTCGTCCGCGCTCTCCGTCAGCGTTGCGCCATCACGAATCAGACCGTTGGTGCCACGATGACGCGGATCGAGTGGAGAGCCCGGTACCGCAAACACGTCGCGGCCTTGTTCACCGGCCAAGCGAGCGGTGATTAAGCTGCCGGAGCGCAGACTTGCTTCGACGACGACCACCCCAAGCGAGAGACCGGAAATGATCCGATTGCGGCGCGGAAAATGCCGGCCTTGTGGCACCAGTCCGAACGGCTGTTCGGAAACAATTGC
>JANQOH010000070.1 GCA_028289725.1 Alphaproteobacteria bacterium | reverse complement strand
TCGCCCGACCCGCAACCGCCAAGGACGTCGCCAGGACATGATGCACGACAATGACCGCGCGCTCGCCGCGCGTATCGGGGACGGCGGCCGCATCGACGGTCCCGACGACGTGACGCCGGGCTACCGCACCGAATTGATGCGATTGATGGTGGTTTTGGTGGATTCGGAGCTGGCGGGCGCGGCGGGCTTCGCCGAACTGGTAAACGCCGCGCCGACGCTGGAAGACCGCGTTTTGGCCGCGCGCATGGTCAGCGAGAAATATGATCATGCGAACCGGGTGCTGTCGCTCCTGGAGCCTTTTGGCGTGAAGCCGGATCTTTATTTGGCGGAGCATGCCTGGGCGGGCCGCGTGGACCGGTCGGCCAATCTCGGCACGCGCCGCATCGGCGGCGACAAGCGCTTGAACGTCTTTCACTATCCGTTGCAGGGCTGGCTTGACGCGTTGATCTTCGAAATGCTGATGGGCTCGGCGTCGGTCGTGCAGCTAACCGATCAGGCCGACTGTTCCTATGCGCCCTTCGCCGCGACTTTGTCCGATGTCATCGCCGGCGAAGAGCGCCACGCACGACAAGGCGAGACCGCGCTCGCGACATTGATCGAACGGTCGGGCAATTTGACCCGGCCGCAGGCGGCGGTGGCCTATTGGCAGCCCCGCGTCGCGGCGAGTTTTGGCCGCGGCGATTCGGATCGTTTGGAGCTCTACCGCGCCTACGGCCTCAAAAAGGCGGCAAATTCCGATTTGCTCGGGGCATGGCAGAACGATATCGGTCCGCGGCTTTCCAAACTGGGCCTCGAATCCGTTACCTAATCATGATGCGAGCAAATATCGCGGCACTGATTTTGTGCCTTGCGCATGTCGCGTCAGCAAGCGCCGACACACTGCGTGAACGGGAATGGATGCATGTCCGCGATGTCTTGTTCACCGCCCTTGCAGATTCGACCTATGCCGGTGACCGGGTCACGCGGTGGGACGAGCAACCGGTCGTTATCTTGATCGGCGCAACCGACGAAGATCGTGACTATGTGGCGCGGGCCATCGCGAGGTGGAATCGCCTGATGGGCGACCTTCCAATTCGGATCGAGGATGTCGACCAAGTCAATGTCAATATCGGCATCTTATTCGCAACCAGCGAGACCATGCCGGCCATGGCGGCGCGTCACGGCATGCAAGCGGACATTGCGAAGCGTGGTGCCGGGTATACCGAACTCTCGGTGCGGCCGGATCACGCGGCGCTCATTTCGGTCACCTTGATCAAGGACGAACTCAGTGGCGACGAACGAAAAGCGACGCTGATCCACGAGCTGTATCACGCCTTGGGTCCGAGCGGCCATTCGCGCAATTTTCCGGATAGTGTGGTTTTCCAGACCGAAACGGAGACTTCGACGGCGCTCGCGCTCGCGCATATCGATGTAAAAGTTCTCGCTTTCTTGTATGGCTATCTATCGCCGGGCGACACGCAGGCGCAAGTGCGTGAGGCTTTCGATCTTCACTGGGATGACCTCGATCGGTTGATCGTCGCTCAATAAAGCCCTTCAAGCTCCGATTGATAGTGCTTCAGGATTTCGTGGCGCCGCACTTTCATGGTCGGCGTCATCATGCCGTTATCGACTGAGAACGCTTCGGTCGCGATCACGTAACGTTTGATCTTCTCGATTTGCGATAGACCGCCATTGGCGCGGTCAACCGCTTCGCCGACGGCCGCGCGAAATGCCTTGTCGTCGCGAATCGCGGCCAGGTCACCACTGGCGCTATTGTCGCGCGCCCAGTCGCGAATGAATTCCTCGCTGGGGACCAAAAGACCGACCAGGTGCGGGCGTTGGTCGCCAATCACCATTGCTTGTTCGATTTCGGGTTCCAGCGTCAAGATGCCCTCGACGCGTTGCGGCGAAATATTGTCGCCGCCGGAGTTGACGATGATGTCCTTTTTGCGATCGGTGATTTGGATGTACCCATCCTGATCAATCACACCAATGTCACCGGTGTGGAGCCAGCCATCGCGCAGGGTTTCTTCGCTGAGATCCTTATGGTTCCAATAACCGTCCATCAGCAGCGGACCACGCACGAGGATCTCGCCGTCGTCGGCAATCTTGACTTCGACGTCGGTGAGAGCGGGCCCGACCGTACGCAGTTTGATGCGCGAGGGCGGGTTGCAGCTCACCACGGGCGCAGCCTCGGTCTGACCATAGCCTTGCAGCAACCGAAGGCCGAGTGCCGTGAAGAAAATGCCAACATCATAGTTCAGTGGTGCGCCGCCGGAGACCAGCGCCTTCAGCCGGCCGCCAAACCGCGCGCGCACTTTGTTGCGCACCAAACGATCGACCAGCCAATCCATCAAGCGTTCGCCGAGGCTCATCGTTTCCGGCGCCTCATAGCGCTTCCTTCCAAGCTCCACGGCACGCCAGAACAATTTGGCTTTCAGACCTTTCTGACGCTTGACGCCGGCTAGGATGCGTTGGCGCATCACTTCATAAAGCCGCGGCACCGCGGTCATGATGGTCGGGCGCGCTTCCGCGAGGTTGGTCGTCAGCGTCTCGACGCCTTCGGCATAGTAAATCTGCGCGCCAATCGCGACCGGGAACATCAGGCCGCAACTATGCTCGTAGGAATGCGAAAGCGGCAGGAAAGAGAGAAACACTTCGGAGCCGAGCCCGAGCTCCAACAAAAGATCATGAGCGCCAACGCAATTGCACATCATGGCGCGATGGCTAAGCATCACGCCTTTTGGCACGCCGCCGGTGCCCGAGGTGTAGATCAGGCAAGCGAGCGCACCGGCGTCAATCGCGCGCGCGTCCGCGGCCGGGTCGCCTGCCGCGGCGCTGCCTTCCTTGAGCGCGTCCGCCCAGGATGACAGCGTGACATGCGCGGGCGGCGCAAAGTCGGTGGCTTCAATACAGATGATCCGTTTGAGTGTCTTGGCGTCTTTGGCCGCTTCGATCAGCGGTCCGGCCAGCGCGTTGGTCGATACAATGGCGGCAGTGGCACCGCAATCCTGAAGGATGTGGGAGTGATCGCGCGCGGTGTTCGTGGTGTAGGCCGGCACGCTCACACCGCCCGCCGCCATAATCGCGAAATCGGCGATCGCCCAATGCGGCGCGTTCTCGGACAACAGCACCACGCGATCGCCCTTTGCCAAGCCATAGGCTTTCAAGGCGCGGGCCAACGCGCTCACTTGTTCGGCGGCCTCGCGCCAGCTGATCGAGCGATAGGCGCCATCGCGCTTTTCCCACAGGAATGGCGCGTCGCCATATTTCGCTGCCTGATCGAACAGCATGACGACCAAATTTGGCCAAGTGTCGAGCTTCATCACGTTTCCCCACTCATGTCGCGTTCAATCATTTTCATGCGATCTTACTGATTGTCGAGACCGTTGGCACCGGCTTGATCCGGTCCTATATGCTCGGCGTATCGAATCGGAGAAAAACATGACCGCGACCGCGAAAACAAAACCCGAAGACCTTGGCGCCTTGCCGGAATGGGACCTGACCGATCTCTATCCGGCGACCGATGCCCCGGCCCTGGAGGCTGATATTCAGCGCGCCGCCAAAGAGGCCGAAGCCCTGGCGGATCAATATGAGGGCAAATTGGCCTCGCTCGACGGCGCGGCGTTGGCCGACCTTTTGTCGCGGTACGACGGGCTGAGCGATGTGCTGGGACGGGTCATGAGCTTCGCCTATCTAGTGTATGCGCGCGACATGAATGACCCCGAATCCGGCCGATTTCTGCAGACCATGCAGGAGCGCACCAACGACATCAGCACCAAGACACTGTTCGTCACGCTGGAACTCAACCGCATCGAGGATGACGTGCTCGAGCGCCAACTCGAGGATGCGGCGTTCGCGCGCTACCGGCCTTGGATCCGCGATTTGCGCGCCTTTCGTGACCATCAGCTGGACGATGCGCTGGAAAAACTGCTGCATGAAAAGCATGTCGCCGGACGCGCCGCATGGGTGCGTCTGTTTGATGAGACCCTGGCACGGTTGCGCTTCCCATTTCGTGGCGAACAACTGACCAATGCGCAAGCGCTGGACATTCTGTCGTCGAAAGATGCGGCGGCGCGCCGCGAAATTGCCGAATCGCTGTCCGGGGTATTGGGCGAAAACGGTCAGACCTTCGCGCTGATCACGAATACCCTTGCCAAGGACAAGGAGATTGAGGATCGCTGGCGCAACTACGCGCAACCGATATCGCAGCGCAATCTCGAAAACGTGGTCGAGGACGAGGTTGTCGAAGCGTTGATCGCGGCGGTACGGGCGGCCTATCCCCACCTTTCGCACCGCTACTACGCCATCAAAGCGAAATGGTTCGGTGTCGACGCGCTCGACTATTGGGACCGCAATGCGCCGCTGCCGGAAGACGATGACAAAGTCGTTCCCTGGGACACAGCGCAATCGACGGTACTTGAGGCCTATGAAGCCTTTTCGCCGGAATTGGCGGACATCGGCCGCCGCTTTTTCGACAGTGGCTGGATCGATGCACCGGTCCGCGAGGGCAAAGCGCCGGGCGCGTTCTCGCACCCGACGGTGCCGTCCGCGCACCCCTATTTGTTGCTGAACTATCAAGGTAAGACGCGCGATGTCATGACGTTGGCGCACGAACTCGGCCACGGCGTTCATCAAGTTCTGGCGGGCCCGCAGGGTGCGCTGATGTCCGACACGCCGTTGACGCTTGCCGAGACCGCCAGCGTGTTCGGCGAGCAGCTAACCTTCCGCGCCATGCTCAATGCCGAGCAAGACCCGACCCGGCGCCGCATTATGCTGGCGAGCAAGGTCGAAGACATGCTGAACACCGTCGTGCGCCAAATCGCGTTTTGCGAATTCGAGCGCAAGGTGCACGATCGCCGCCGCGATGGCGAGTTGACGCCAGATGATATCGGCGATGCCTGGATGTCCGTCCAGGGCGAGAGTCTCGGGCCGGCCATCCGGATGGACGACAGCTATCGCTGCTATTGGTCCTACATCCCGCATTTCATCCACACGCCGTTCTACGTCTACGCCTATGCCTTCGGCGATTGTTTGGTGAACGCGCTCTACGCGGTCTATCAAGACGCCGAACAGGGTTTTCAGGCGAAATATCTCGACATGCTGCGCGCCGGCGGCACGCTGCGGCACAAAGAACTTTTGGCGCCGTTCGGGCTCGACGCGAGCGATCCCGCTTTTTGGAGCAAGGGGCTCGGCGTGATCGAGTCCTTCGTCGACGAGCTTGAAGCGGCGTTCGAGACCGCGCCCGCCGGATGAGCGACGAAGGCGGGCTCGGCGCACGCGCGCGGCGTTACGCGCGGGTCTCGACGCGGGTCGGCGGCTTGGCCGCACGGCTTGCCGGCGAGCGCTATTTGGGCTTGCCACTCGACCGCCGCAAGCATGCCGAGGATTTGCGCCAGGCGCTGGGCGGGCTGAAAGGCCCGTTGATGAAGGTCGCGCAACTGCTCTCCACCATACCCGAGGCGTTGCCGAGCGAATATGCCGGCGAACTCGCGCAGTTGCAGGCAGACGCACCGGCCATGGGCTGGCTTTTTACGCGCCGGCGCATGACCGGTGAGTTGGGCGATGGTTGGCAGGACAAGTTTCAGGATTTCAGTCGCGAAGCTGTGCGCGCGGCCTCGCTCGGCCAGGTGCACCGCGCAACCGGTCATGACGGGCGCGCACTTGCCTGCAAGCTGCAGTACCCCGATATGAAGGCCGCCGTAGAAGCCGATCTCAATCAGCTCAAATTGATTTTCGGCATCTACCGTCGCTACGACCGCACCATCGACCCGGGCGAGATCCACGATGAAATTTCGGAACGCCTGCGCGAAGAGCTCGACTATGAGCGCGAGGCGAAGCACATGGCGCTTTATGCGCGCATGCTCGCGAAAGAACCAGGCGTCCATGTGCCGGAGGTGATTCCGGACCTATCGACGAAGCGCCTCTTGACCATGACGTGGCTCGACGGCGAACCGCTGATGACCATCAAGGACGCCGATTTAGAGGTCCGCAACGCGGTGGCCTACAATCTTTTCCGCGCCTGGTATGTGCCGTTTTACGATTACGGCGTCATCCACGGCGATCCACATCTCGGCAACTACACGGTTCGCGAAGATCAATCGATCAATCTGCTTGATTATGGCTGTGTGCGGATTTTCCGCGGTGGCTTCGTCAAGGGCGTTATCGATCTGTACCACGCCTTAAAAGACGGTGACGAAGCGCTCGCCGTATCGGCTTATGAAGGTTGGGGGTTCAAAGATCTGAGCCGTGAGGTGATTGACGTTCTTAATATGTGGGCACGCTATGTCTATGCGCCCCTCATCGAGGATCGGGAACGCCGCATTCAGGACGGGTCGTCTGGATCCTACGGTCATGAGGTGGCGCAAGAAGTGCATCGCGAGCTGCGCCGGTTGGGCGGCGTGCGGCCGCCGCGCGAGTTCGTCTTCGTCGATCGCGCCGCCATCGGCTTGGGCTCGGTGTTTATGCATCTCAAGGCCGAGGTCAATTGGCACCGGCTTTTTGAAGCCTTGATCGAAGAGTTCGACGTCACGGCGCTCGACCGCCGTCAAAAACAAGGGCTGAAAGCCGTCGGCATCCCGGCGCCGAAGTAAGCGGCATCTAGTCGAGTTCGAACGCGTCCTTGTAGTCGCGTTTGAGTTTGGGATCCTGATCGTCCTTCGCGAGCACGCAATTGCCGACGGCGAGAACGTCGAGTTCGGTACCCATAAAGCAATGAAACGCGTCTTCCGGCGTACAGACGATCGGCTCGCCGCGCACGTTGAAACTGGTGTTGACCAACACCGGGCAGCCGGTCTTGTCCTTGAAACGGTTGATCAAGGCGTGATAGCGCGGATTGGTATCGGCGTGCACGGTTTGAATGCGCGCCGAATAGTCAACATGCGTGACCGCCGGAATCTCGGACCGCGCGACGTTCAGTTTATCGATGCCAAACAGCGCCTGTTCGGCGTCGGACATGGCGCGCCGCTTGTCCGGGCGCACATCGGCGACGATCAACATATACGGGCTGTCGGCCTCTAGCTCGAACCAGTCCGCGACGTCCTCGCGCAGGACGGACGGCGCGAAGGGCCGAAAGCTCTCGCGGTACTTCACCTTGAGGTTCAAATTTTTCTGCATCGACGGTGAGCGCGGGTCGCCCAGGATTGAGCGGCCGCCGAGGGCGCGCGGGCCAAATTCCATGCGCCCCTGGAACCAACCGACCGCGCGTCCGTCGGCCAAGTCGTCGGCGACGCGATCAATCATCTGACCTTCTTCGAGAACAGTGTATTTCGCGCCGGCGTCGGTCAGGCGTTGCTCGATTTCGCTCTGTGCAAAGGTCGGCCCGAGATACGATCCGGCCATCGCATCGCGGCCATTATTGACCGGACGCGGTTGTTCCTTGAACAAATGATAGCCGCACAGTGCCGCGCCCAAGGCGCCGCCGGCATCGCCCGCCGCCGGCTGAACCCAGACATTCTCGAACGTCTCATCACGCAGGACCTTGCCGTTCGCAACGCAGTTGAGCGCGACGCCGCCGGCGAGGCATAAGTTGCGGCTACCGGTCTCCTGCGCCAGTGCACGGGTCATGCGCAGCACGACTTCCTCCGTCACGGCTTGGATCGACGCGGCGATGTCCATGTGGAACTGCGTGAGCAAATCGTCCTCGCCGCGGACCGGCTCGCCGAATAGGTCGGCGAAGCGGTCGTTCGTCATGGTCAAGCCGGTGCAATAGTCGAAATAGGATTGATCGAGCCGGAAGCTGCCATCGTCTTTTAGGTCGAGTAGGTGTTCAAAAATGATCGGCGCGTATTTCGGCTCGCCATACGGCGCCAAGCCCATCACCTTGTACTCGCCGGAATTGACCTTGAATCCGGTGTAATAGGTGAAGGCGGAATAGAGCAGCCCAAGCGAATGGGGAAAATGCAGCTCCTTGGTCACTTCCAACTTGCTGCCCGTCCCCATCGCAACCGAACTGGTGGCCCATTCCCCCACGCCATCCATGGTCAGCACCACCGCGTCATCGAACGGGGATGGGAAAAAAGCGGATGCGGCGTGGCTGAGATGATGCTCGGAAAACAAAAGACGTTCTTGCCAATCAAAATCCGGCAAATGCGTCTTCAATGATTTTCGAAGCAGGTCCTTCTGAAACAATTTTTCGCGCAGCCACACGGGAATCGCCATGCGAAAGGATGAGAACCCGCGTGGTGCAAATGCGACATAGGTTTCGAGCAACCGTTCGAACTTGAGAAACGGCTTGTCGTAAAACACGACGTAATCGACATCGTGCATATCCGCGTCGTTCGCGCGCAGGCAATATTCGATGGCGTTCTTCGGAAATCCAGCGTCGTGTTTCTTGCGCGTAAAGCGCTCCTCCTGCGCCGCAGCGACGATTCGCCCATCGTCGATCAGCGCGGCCGCACTGTCATGATAGTACGCGGAGAGTCCAAGGATGCGCATCGGCCTACGGCCTAGGTCCTAAACAGTTCGCCATGCAATGAATTGTCATTAGAAAATTGTGTAAATGAAAGGTGCCACAGCGGAGCCTTGGACCAATACGATCAGACCGCCAAACACAACCATCATCAAAATGATCGGCAGCAGCCAGAATTTCTTTCGCACGCGAAGGAACTTCCAAAGCTCAAGGATGAACGACATTCAATTCCTCAAAACTGGTTTTTTAGACTGTCTGGCGGTGGTCCCGGCGGCTCGCGCTTCAGCCAGTAACTCTCGGTATCAGGGTCCATTTTGAGACGCAGCGGATCCTTGCCCAACACGCGCATGATCAGCGCAACCGGCGTCACCGAGACGAAGAAAATCAGGCCGAGTATGACCGGGCTGACCACATGGTGCAGCAGCATGCCGAATTTGAACCAAATGAGGTTCAGAGGGCCGAGTAAACGGGGACGCACCAAGGCGACAGCAAGAAATGCGCCGGCGATGACGAGTGACCAAATGCGTGGCCCGCCGTCACCCAGAAGCGGCCAAAGCCCGATGATGACAAACACCACGGCGAACACGATGCCAAAGCCGCGGTCGCTGCCGCGTTTGACTTGGTCGCTACGCTCGAGATCTTCGTGTGTTTGCTTTTTGTCGGACATGCGGACGCTGACAGGATGAGAGGCGAACTTTACGTCGGCCTGCGTCGATTTGTTGAACGATTCGGTGCAGCATAAGCCATCTGTTGGATGCTCGCGCGATCAATTTCCTATCGGACTCATGACAGCCGATTCGCGAACGCGGCAATCTCGTCGATGGCGCGGCTCAGATTTTCGGCATGGCTAAGGCCGCTGCTTTTTCGCGGCTTCAGGTCATGGTCGCCATCGGGCAGCCAGCTAACGGCGATGTTTTTGGACAAGGGATAGGCGGCGACTTCTTCGCGGCGGCCGAAGGGGTCGCGTTCGCCCTGCAGAATCAGTCCGGGCGTGGCGAGGTCTGCGAGGTGCTCGATCCGTGGGCTTTCCGGTTGGCCGGGCGCGTGGAACGGATAGCCGAGACAGACAAGACCGGCGATGCCGGCTTCGTCCGCCACCATGCTCGCCATCCGACCACCCATCGACTTGCCGCCGATGATCAACCGCGACAGGTCGCCGAGTTCTGAAATTACGTCGTGCCAAGTCTGCAGCAAAACGTGGCCGCGGTCCGGGGGACGCTTACCGCCTTCGACGCGGCGCCGGTGCATGTAGGGGAACTCGAAGCGGACGACGCGCAGCCCCTGTTCGGCGACGCCATGCGCGATCTCGTTCATGAACGCGCTATCCATCGGCGCGCCGGCCCCATGCGCTAACACCAAAACGAAGGCGGCGTCCTCCGGGCCGTCGAACAAAAAGTCTTGGCCCGGCATTAGCTCGTCAGACCGATCAGTCGGAACAGATGGATCAACCCGATGATCGCGGCATAGACCGCGAGCCCGATCGCCGCCGCAATGAACAGAACTTTCAGATGCGCCGCCACGATGCGGCCTCCGTCAAATTGCTTCTCCCAGCACCCGGCCTTCGGCCGCGCGCCTCTTATGTGATAACACTGAAAACGGCGCTAGAGCAGGTACAAAAACGAACCGGCCGGCCCGAGGAGGTTCGGACCGACCGGTTTTCCGAGCTAAGCGGGGCGCCGATCTGGGACGGCGCGGACGGCTAGCTGTCTTTCTGACTCCACACATACAGCCCGAGGAGGGCAAAGCAGCCGACCAAAGCGGCCGGGAAAATCAGCAGCGCGGCGTAGTCGTGCATATTGAGGGCCGACGCCACCGTATACTTGATCCCCGAAATGAAGCCCCCGAGCATCGAGTCGAGGTTCCATCTCTGAGCGCGCGACAGCTCGTGCAATTGGTGCGCAAGTAAGGTGCACAAGGCCATCGCAATAAGGGCCATCACCTGCGTGGTGAATGCAGTCGCCGTGTGGCGAAACCCGTCATGAAGTCCTTGTCTAGTCATCGGACGATCTCTCCATATCGCGTCCCCCAGAAGCTACTGTATGACCTAGGCGACCCCAGTGATTGGCGTCACAGGGCCAAGCCATTATGGTGGCCGCGCGTCGGCACTGTGACGGCGCACACCCGAATTCGTGCCAAGGCCATCACATGCCCGACTATCAAGACATTCGCGTGTCCGCGCCCGAGGACGGATTGCTGCTGATCGAACTCGATCGGCCGAAACAGCTCAACGCGTTGCGCGGGGCGCTGATCGACGAAATCACCGCGGCCCTGGCGGCGGCGGAAGGCGACGATGCGGTTCGTGTAGTGGTGATCACAGGCAATGATCGCGCGTTCGCCGCGGGCGCCGGTATCGGTGGGCT
>JANQOH010000058.1 GCA_028289725.1 Alphaproteobacteria bacterium | reverse complement strand
CGCCCCATGCGCAGTTTCAGGCCTTGGAACCCGCCTTCGTCGCGCAGTTCCACCGCTTGGGCCGCCACTGCCTCGGGTTCCTGCAACCACAGGCCGTTGCTGTTATACGCCTTGACCGGCCCGACCGAGCCGCCGAGCAATTCGCACAAGGGCAGGCCGGCGGCCTTGGCGAGCGCGTCCCACGCCGCCATGTCGAGGCCCGCCGCGGCGATCATCGACAGGCCCTCGTAGCCGACGAAATGCAGCGACTTGCGCGCCTGGTCGAACAACTCCACCGGCGCGACGGTCTGGCCTTTCATCATCTCACTGAAATCGTGCAACGCGGGCACGAGATATTTCATGCTTTTCGGCACGTAGGGTTCGAGATAGGTGCGCCCGGTGACGCCTTCCTCGGTCTCCAGATCGATCAGGATCAGCGGCCAATCGGAGATCGTCGCGATGCGCGCCACCACGGGCCGCTGCAGTTTCAACAAGACCGGTCGCGCGGTCAGGCTTCGAAAGGTCAATCTGGGCGTCATCGTCCGTGTTTTCTCCATGATCCCGAACTTGCGCGGCTATTGGCCCTTGGTCAACAGCGCCGCCAAGCCAGCATATCCGATATCCGCCAATCGTTCGCCAGCCGTTCGGTGATACTCTTCGTTGGCGATGATGCCGTGGCCTTCGATAACCCGGTTCATGAATGCGTAGAGCGCCGTGACAAAAATGACTGACGAGACCGCCGTCTCGTCCCACCCGGCTTCCAAGATCTTTGCGACGTCCGCGCGCGTCACGCTGGATGGCTCCTTCGTTAGCTTGGCAACATAAGACAAAACCGGAGTCAGCCTGGAATTACTTGATAATCGGTCGCCCATGCATATCGCGCGCACGTGTTGTGTATCATCGTCCAGAGCGATCGCCGCCTCGCCATGTACGCCTTCGCAATAGGAACAGGAATTCAGTTTGGAGACATAGGTCGCAATCGCTTCACGCTCCGCCGCCGTGAAGGGCGACGGCGCACGCATGATTGCATCATGCAACGCCAGCAAAGGTTGGCCGACGTGCGGATATCGCCAGAACATGTCTACCAACGTTGCCTCGTCTGGCAACGAGTCCAAGAAAGACATTATTACTCCTGTCCCGCTGTGTCGGCGGTAGCACGCCTTGGTTCGCGGACGCTAACTCGCGATTTGCCACGTCCCGTCCGCGGCCCGGCACGCGGTGCCGACACCGGATTCGGTCTGACCACCAGCGCTAATCGTCTGGGTGAACTTGCGGCACGGCGTGCCGTCTGCCTGTTCGTAGGTTTCGTCGACCGTGACGCTGCCGCTATTGCCGCTGTCCGGGTTGCGCCAAGTGGATGTGTTGCCGGTCGGTTGCGTCTCCAAGGCGTCGTTGGTGGTTTTACCCGCCATCATTTTGTCTTCGCGGGTCATATAGTCGCCGACCACGCCGCCCGCGACCGCGCCGAGCACCGCGGCCGCGACAATCCAGCCGGTATCGGCGCCCGCGGCCGCGCTGATCAGGCCGCCCGCCGCCGCACCCACGGCTGCGCCCGTTTGCGCGCCGGTGCCAATGCCGGTCTGTTGCTCTATTTGTGCGCAAGCGGCAGCCCCCACCAGCGCGGTCGTCATGAGTAGTGTTCCGAACCTGCGCGCATATGCCATTACGCAGTTGCCCCATTTTTGCTTGGTCTCGGACAGCAAAGCACCAGTTTGCCGCAAGCTACGACGAATCAGCGTGCTCCGCGACTCTGATTACGTAACAAATCATGACACTTCGCCCCCTTCATCCAGCGCGGCTTGCGCCAAGCGGCGGCGGGCTTCGATGAGTTGGCGAGCGGCGGCGTCGGGGACGCCGAGGCCTTCGAGCAGCATTTCACCGAGCTGAAGGCTCGCTTCGATGGTCTCGGGTATGACGTGGCTGGCGCCGAGGGCGAGCAGGCGCGTGGCGTGGGCGGCATCCCGAGCCCGTGCATAAATCGGCAGGTCCGGGTGGGC
>JANQOH010000047.1 GCA_028289725.1 Alphaproteobacteria bacterium | reverse complement strand
TCGCCCGCCCCAGAGCCGGATGAGCACGGCTTTATTCCGGTTCCCGCCGACCAAACGGGACAAGAGGCGCCGGCTGCCGATCCCGAACCGGCGGCCGTTCCCGCGCCTGCCGCGGAGCCGACACCACCAGCAGCACCGGCTCAGCCAGCGGCGGCCAAGAGCGCCAACAACGAGGGCGCCGGGCAAGCCGACAAGGAAACGTCGATCACCAATCAGAGCATTCGCGTCAATGTGGGCTTGCTGGAAGACCTCATGACGTCCGTCAGCGAGCTTGTGTTGTCGCGCAATCAATTGCTGCAAATGGTGCGGCACCAGGACGACAGCGAATTCACCGCTCCACTGCAAAGGCTGAACCACATCACGACCGAGCTGCAAGAAAGCGTGATGAAGACTCGGATGCAGCCGATCGGCAATGCCTGGTCGAAATTGCCGCGCATTATTCGCGACCTGGCCCACGAGCTCGACAAGAAAATCGATCTTCAGATGATCGGCGCGGACACAGAGCTGGATCGCCAAGTTTTGGAAATGATTAAGGATCCGCTGACCCATATGGTCCGCAACTCCGCCGATCACGGCCTTGAGGAGACGGCCGAGCGGCTCGCGGCGGGCAAGTCGGAGACCGGCACGGTCACGCTTCGCGCCTTCCACGAAGGCGGGCAGATTGTGATTGAAATCCGTGATGACGGACGCGGCATCAATGTACAGAAGGTGCGCGAGAAGGCGCTCAATGTTGGGCTTTGCACGGCGGCACAGCTCGATGATATGAGCGACGAACAGATACAGCAGCTCGTATTCAATCCGGGCTTTTCCACCGCCGAGAAGGTTACCAATGTTTCCGGCCGCGGGGTCGGCATGGATGTGGTGCGGACGAATATCGAAAAAATCGGCGGCACCATTGAAATGAAGTCGACCCAAGGTGTTGGATCGACCTTCACCATCAAGATTCCGCTGACCTTGGCGATTGTCTCGGCCTTGATCGTTGAAGCTGGTGGCGAGCGTTTTGCCATGCCGCAGATCAGCGTCATCGAACTGGTCCGCACATCGCAAAACAGTGAACACCGGATCGAAACCATCAATACAACGCCGGTGCTTCGTTTGCGTGACCGTCTGCTGCCTCTGATTTCCTTGGCACACGCCACCAAGCTCGGTGAAAACGACGCAATTGACGACGATACGGAGCTTTTCATCATTGTCGTCGCGGTAGGCGCGCAACGGTTCGGATTGATCGTCGACCGCGTGTTTGACACGGAGGAAATCGTGGTCAAACCAACCGCGCCGATCCTGCGCGACATTTCCCTGTTTTCGGGCAACACCATCTTGGGCGACGGCAGCGTCGTTATGATCTTGGACCCGAATGGGCTCACTGGTTTAGTCAACGAGACGCAGCTCAGCGAGACCGCGGAAGAGGGTGCGCATGGCCATGCCGAAGAAGGGCTTAGGTCAGGCGAGAGAACCTCGCTCTTGCTTTTCGAGGCCGGCAGCGAAGAACCCAAGGCTGTGCCTTTGGGTTTGGTCTCGCGCCTCGAAGAAATCGATATGTCGAAGATCGAACATTCATCGGGCGCGGCGGTGATCCAGTATCGCGGCGAACTAATGCCGCTCGTGTCCGTCGAAGGCAAAAACCCCGAAGGTCAGAGCGGCAACTTGCCGGTTTTGGTCTTTGCCGATGAACGGCGGAAAATGGGCCTAGTCGTCGACAAGATTACCGATATTGTCGAGCAAGAACTCAACATTGAATACTCGAAGAATAACCAAGGCGGTTCGCTCGGAAGCGCCATTCTAGCCGGCGCGACACACACGATTTTGGATGTTGGTCACTATCTGAACTCCGCGCACGGCGATTGGTTCAAGTCGGGTGCCGCGCCATCCTCGGACTCGGCTGGCGGGAAGACGCGCGTCCTGTTTGTCGATGACAGTCCGTTCTTCCGCAATTTGGTCGCGCCACTCCTCAAGATCGAAGGATATGACGTGACGACTGCGGACTCGCCTGGTGTCGGGTTGGAGATGCGGGAGGCGGGCCGCAACTTCGATTTGATCATTACCGACATCGAGATGCCCGAGATGGACGGTTTCGAATTCGCGAAGATTTGTCGATCCGGCGGAGCGTGGCGCTCAGTACCGATCATCGCCTTGTCCTCTCATGCGACGGCGGAAGATTTTGAGAAGGGGAGAGCCGTCGGATTTGATGACTATGTCGCCAAGTTTGATCGCGATGACTTGATCTCCGCCGTCGATCGCGTGCTTGTCTCTGAAAAAGTGGGAGAGCTGGCATGAGCGTCGAAACCGTGGTTCACCAAGACAGTGCTGCAGGCGACGCTTCCGCATTGATCGATGAACAAGTGGCGACGAGCGACTTCGTCACCATGCGGGTGGGCGCGCAAATGGTCGGGCTCCCGGTGCTTTCCGTCCAAGACATTCTCGCGCAGCAGCGCCTGACACGCATTCCATTGGCCCCGCCCGAGGTTGCCGGTTCGCTGAACCTTCGCGGTCGCATCGTTACGGCCATCGATATGCGCAAACGCCTGGGGCTTGAGCCGCGCCCCGACGATGAACCGAGCATGAGTGTGGTGGTCGACTATCAAGGTGAATTGTACAGCCTGATCATCGACGCGATCGGCGACGTGCTCAGTTTGCCAGATAACCGTTTCGAGCGGTCGCCGGCGACGCTCGATCGAACGTGGCTCAATGTTTCGACCGGCGTGTTTCGACTGGATGAAGAACTTCTTGTGGTGCTCGAAGTGTCTCGAATTCTAGATTTCGCGAGCACGGGCGCCTGATCCAGTCTTGTTGATTTGGAAGCCCATTCGCCTTGGGGCTATGGGGGTGATGAGTGACGATGAAGACATGCCTTGTTGTCGACGACTCGAAGGTCGTGAGGACCATTGCTCGACGCATTTTGGAGGGCATTGATTTCGAAGTGTCCGAGGCAGCCGATGGCCAGCAGGCGGTCGATGTTTGCAAGGTCAAAATGCCGGATGCCGTTTTGTTGGACTGGAACATGCCCGTCATGAACGGACCGGAATTTGTCACAGCCTTGCGCCAAATGCCCGGAGGTCAGGAGCCGGTGGTCGTGTTCTGTTCAACCGAGAACGATATGGAGCACATTACCGAGGCTCTGTCGCGGGGCGCCAACGAATACATCATGAAGCCGTTTGACGGCGACATACTGAAATCAAAATTTGAACAAGTTGGGTTGATCGATTGACTACGACACTTGCGCCTGGTGCCAACGACGCGGCCGACGCGTCGGACGGGCCCTATCGGGTCCTGATTTGTGACGATTCCGCGGTCATTCGCGGCATGGTCACGAAGATCCTGGAGGCGGATCCGGACATCACGGTTGTTGGTTCGGCAATCAATGGACAAAAGGCCATTGAGGCATTGGATCGGTATGACATTGAAGTCCTCGTGCTCGACATCGAAATGCCGGTGATGGATGGCTTGACCGCATTGCCAAAGCTGATTGAAAAAAAGCGGGATCTGCAAGTCGTCATCGCGTCCACGCTCAGTGAGCGAAATGCGGCGATCAGCTTGAAGGCAATGGCGATGGGCGCCGTTGACTATGTGCCGAAGCCCACAACGGGTCGCGTTGGGCAATCCGTCGATTTCCAGAAAGAACTTATCGACAAGGTAAAGATCTACGGCGGCGTTTATCGACGTGGCCGAGGCCTCAAAACGCGTGTGACGCCGTCGGGTGTGACGACCTCAGGCGCGGTGCAGGCCAAGAGCCCTGAGCGCAAAAGCAATCTTTACTCGGACAAGCCAATAACCTTGCGCAAGCCGGCAACATTGGTTCCACAATTGCTCGCGATCGGATCTTCGACAGGTGGGCCGCAGGCGCTGTTCGATCTTTTCGGCGCGATGAAGGGCAAAATCCGACAGCCGATTTTGATTACCCAGCACATGCCGCCGACCTTCACCAAGATTTTTGCGCAACGTCTTGGATCGGTCAGCGGTATCGAGTCCGCCGAGGCAATCGACGGAGAGAAAGTCGTCGGTGATCGGATCTTTGTGGCTCCGGGCGACTACCACATGATCGTCGAGAAAGGCGAGGGCGCCGGAGTCATCCGTCTCACACAATCCCCGCCCGTCAATTACTGCCGTCCCGCGGTCGATCCAATGATGGAAAGCTTGGCCAAAGTCTATGGCGGGCGCGTGCTGGGGCTCATTTTGACGGGTATGGGCCACGATGGAACCGACGGTGCCCGCCACTTGGTCGACGCCGGGGGGGCGGTTGTCGCGCAAGACGAGGCGACAAGCGTTGTCTGGGGCATGCCGGGATCGGCGGCGACGTCCGGATTGTGTTGCGCCGTGCTGCCATTGCCCGAAATTGCCGTCCACATTTCAAAAACGCTCGGGGTCGCCTAAGGATGTCGCCTGACGAATTCAATTTCCTCATCGGGCTCATACGCGAACGGTCGGGCCTCGTCTTGACCGAGGACAAGTCGTACCTGCTGGAAACGCGACTGCAGCCGGTCATGCGTGACAACGGCATCGCCGACCTTCCGGAGCTGGTTTCAAAGGTCCGCGCGAACACGCGGAGCGCGTTGGTCGACACGATCGTTGACGCCATGACCACGAACGAGACCTTCTTCTTTCGTGATCAGAAGCCGTTCGACCAATTCCGCGACCACGTTTTGCCGCACCTCCTCGAAGCGCGCGCCAAGACGAAGACCATTCGCATTTGGTGCGCCGCTTGCTCGACCGGCCAGGAACCTTACTCCTTGGCCATGATCCTGAAGGAAGCCGATAAGGCGCTCGCCGGGTGGCGGACAGAGATCGTCGCCACGGATCTCTCGGCCGAGGCGATGAGTAAGGCGAAGGTTGGGCTGTACTCGCAGTTCGAGGTTCAGCGCGGTCTGCCGGTCCAGTTCATGGTGAAATACTTCAAGCAGGTCAACGAAACCTGGCAGATCGACAGCGCGATCAGAGCCATGGTCACGTTCAAACCGCTAAATCTGCTTGAGAATTTCTCGTCGCTCGGCAAGTTCGACGTCATTTATTGCCGCAATGTCCTGATCTATTTCGATCAAGAGACCAAAGGCGACATCCTCGATCGCATGCGGACAATTACGGCCGACGACGGCTTCTTGTGCCTCGGTGGCTCGGAAACCGTTCTCGGCATTACCGAAAGTTTCAAGAACGTGCCTGATTTGCGGGGCATCTACGCACCAACCAAAGCCAAGGAGCTTTCGGTTGCTTAAGCCCGTCTAATGCTCAAGGTTGTCGCATACCAACATCGCTCAGAATGTTGGTATGCGACGAAACATCCCCTACGAAGCTAAGCGGCTTGGCTTGCTTCGGCCTGCACCGGGTCTTTCAACGTGTAGCCGCGGCCCCATACCGTATGAATGAACGGCGTCTCATTGACAGCCGCGAGCTTCTTTCGAAGCTTGCAAACGAAAACGTCGATGATCTTGAGCTCGGGCTCGTCGAGGCCACCGTATAGATGGTTGAGAAACGCCTCTTTCGAGAGCGTTGTGCCCTTGCGGAGCGAAAGCAGCTCAAGAATGCCGTATTCCTTGCCGGTCAAATGAACCGGCCGGCCGCAAATCTCGACCGTGCGTTGATCAAGATTGACCGCCAAATCACCCGTCCTGATGACGGACTCGGCATGTCCTTTCGATCGCCGAACGATCGCCTGAATCCGCGCGACCAGCTCTTGGTCGTCGAATGGCTTGGTGAGGTAATCATCCGCACCGCAACTTAAACCGCGAACTTTTTGATCAATCTCGCCCAAACTGGACAAAATCAGAACCGGCGTTTCGATCTTGGCGGCCCGCAGTTCGCGGACAACGTCATGACCGTCCAAATCCGGCAATATTAGGTCGAGAACGATTAAATCAAAATCGTAAAGCTTAGCCAGCTCAACGGCGTCCTCACCGAGATCGGTGACGTCGCAGACCATGCCGGCCGATTTCAAGGTATTGCCAGTAAGTTTGGCGATATCAGGATCGTCTTCTACGACGAGAACCCGCATTTCTCAGTGCCCTCCAAGCCGTTGAAAATGTCCACAACGGACAAGTATCCCCAAATCGAAATATAGTGTGACAACGAACACAATTCAACAATAATTCACTATTTTTCAACACGATCGAGCTTATAGTGGAGACTTGACATGAGAAAATTAATGAATGGTTAACGATTCGCGTAAAAATCTTTCGCACGAGACTTATTTTTCAGACGAGATTCGCCGGTGACCGACTTTTTCGACAATCTCGCTGCCGAAATCAGCAACATCCCGGATTGCACGCTGTTCGGCCGCTTGGTCGCCATACAAGGCCTGCTGGTCGAGTGTGTGGGGCTTCAAGGACTTCTTGGTATCGGCGGGCGCTGTCAGCTTGTCGGCCACGCTGGCCAAACGGTGTTGTGCGAGGCCGTTGGGTTTCGCGAGGACCGCGCCTTGCTGATGCCGTTCGAACCGCTCGAGGGCGTGGCGCTTGGCGCCAAGGTCTCGCTGATCGACCACGAACCTGTCGTCCGGCCCACGCCGCAATGGCTCGGCCGCGTCATCAACGCGCTGGGCGAGCCGATT
>JANQOH010000046.1 GCA_028289725.1 Alphaproteobacteria bacterium | reverse complement strand
CCACGGCGAGCTCGTGCAGCAAGGGGTTCGCGCCAAGGGAGTATTCGAGCGTAAAGCCACTTGAAGCAGCGGCGGCGAGGTGCATGCCTGCAGCGAACGTCATCGCGCCGCCCCACATATGCGGCGCGAAACGCACTTGATGCGCACTCGCCAAGGCTTCGATCCGAACGCACTCGGTGATGCCGCCGGCGATCGACGGATCAGGTTGGAGAATGTCGGCCGCGCGCAGCGCAACCAGATCGCGAAAGGCAAAACGGGTGAACTCGCTTTCGCCGGTTGAGATCGGGATGTCGGTGTGCGCGCGCACCTCGGCGAGCCCTGGTTTGTCATCCGCGGTGACCGGCTCCTCGAGCCACCCAATATGGCAATCCGCGACCGCTCGGCAAAACCGCTTGGCCTCGGCAACCGTCCATGTCCCGTGTGCGTCACACATAATGTCGATATCGGGATCCAACCCCTCACGCGCCGCCTTCACGCGCCGGATGGAGTGTTCGAGCGTGCCGTCGCCGGACCCGACGCGCATTTTCACCGCCTTAAAATTTCCCCGATCAACAAAGCTTTGGAGTTCCTCGGCGATGCGATCGGCCGGCGCCCAACCGCCAGACGCGTAAGCCGGCATGCGGGCCTGCCGGCGGCCGCCGAGCAACTGCCAAACCGGAACATTGAGCGAGCGACCCAGAATGTCCCAAAGCGCCATGTCCACGCCGCTGATGGCGGACACGGTGAGCCCGCGGCGACCAAGCACCGGAAACACGTGGCCGCGTTCGATCGCGTAATGCGCACGGATTCCGTTGTACATCACATCCCATAGACGGGAGATGTCACGCGCGTCTTCGCCCACTAACTTTGGCGCCAATTCCTGCTCGATCATGGCGCACAAGGCCTGGCAGGACGCCGCGCTGCCGACTTCCGCCTTTGCCTCTCCGTGCCCGAGAAGGCCGTCCTCGGTCTCGATGCGCACCAAGGTGGAATCGAAGGTCGAAACGCGCCCGAAATCCGACGTGTGTTGACGGTCCTCCGGGATCGGCACGTGGAGCCATCGCGCATTGACGTTCTTGATTTTCATTTTGTCCCCCGGTGCGGAATGCCGTCCGAACGACACTAGCAGCGGGCTTCAACCACTGTCATGCTGTGTCTTCCTGGCAGGTACGCGCGGAGGCAACGGCAATGAAACCGGTGAAGTGGGGCGTCCTGAGCACAGCCAAAATCGGGGTCGAAAAAGTAATTCCTGCGATGCAGCAATCGGAGATTTGCGACATTGTCGCGATCGCGTCTCGCGACTTTACGCGCGCCCGCGCGGCCGCCGCCGAACTCGGCATCGCCAAAGCCTACGATAGCTACGATGCGCTGATCGCGGACCCTGACATCGAAGCAATCTACAACCCGCTTCCCAATCATCTCCACGTCCCATGGTCGGCGAAAGCTGCAATGGCCGGCAAACATGTCCTCTGCGAAAAACCCATTGCCCTGACAGCGGACGAAGCAGCAACACTCATCGACGCGCGTGACGCGGCCGGCGTCCTGATCGAAGAGGCGTTCATGGTGCGGCACCATCCGCAATGGCGGCGCGCACGCGATATCGTGCGGTCCGGCCGCATCGGAACGCTGCGCATCGCGCAAGGCTGCTTTGCCTACAGCAATCTCGATCCCGACAATATCCGCAATAAAGCCGACATTGGCGGCGGCGGTTTGTACGACATAGGCAGCTACCCGATTACGCTGACACGCTTTCTGTTCGAAGACGAGCCGATCAGAGCCGTGGCGCTATTGGAGCGCGACCCGGCATTTGGCACCGACCGCTTGACCAGCGCGCTGCTCCAATTCCCGCAAGGCCAAGCGTCTTTCACCTGCTCGACCCAATTGGCGCGATTTCACGCATTCCACGCGCTTGGCACCGAGGGATGGCTGCGCTTTGAACTGCCGTTTACAATGGAGCCCGATCGCCCCTGCCGGATCATGATCGGCAACGGCGACCTGCCGGGTCCTTTGCCGGCCGACGTCGAAACCATCGAACCCGTCGATCACTACACCTGCCAAGGCGAAGACTTTTCGCGCGCCATCCGGAACGGCGATGCGCTCGAATTTCCGCTTGAGAACGCGGTCGCCAATATGCGCGTGATCGACGCCGTGTTTCGTTCAGCGGAGACCGGTCAATGGCAATCCGTGTGACGTCAAACGCCGAGCCACGTTTGGCGCACGTCTTCGGCCGACCGGAAAGCCGGTTCATCGCCAGCCCAGCGCAAACGGCCCTTACCGAGCACAAGGACGTTATCCGCGAGTCGCAGTGCGACCGGGTAATTCTGTTCGACCAACAGCACGGTAATCCCCGATCGCTTTAAGTCCTGCAGCACCGTTTCAATATCGGCGACGACGGCGGGCGCCAGACCTTCCGTCGGCTCGTCGATCAGAAGCAATCGACCGTTGCCAAGCAAAGCGCGTGCAATGGCCAGCATTTGCTGCTCGCCCCCAGACAGTTGGCCACCGCCAACTTGGCGCCGTTCGGCCAAGCGCGGAAACAAGTCAAAGACCCGCGCGAGCGTCCATGACTCACGCGCCCCATCCGCGGCCGGCCGCGCCGCGACGGTCAAGTTCTCCGCCACCGTCAAGGATGGAAAGATGCCGCGCGTCTCCGGGATGTAACCGAGCCCCGATAAGGCGACGCGATGCGGCGGCAGGCGATCGATCCGACGCGAACCGAGCGCGACCTTTCCGCTACGCCTTCTCAGCAGACCCATCACGGCCTTCAAAATCGTGCTTTTACCCGCGCCATTTCGTCCGAGCAGCGCGGTGACTTTGCCTTCGGCCAGTTCAAACGAGACACCTTGGACGACATGCGCGTCGTCATACCAGCCATTGAGGTCTTCGACGGTCAGCGCAGCCGTCATGACGCCGCTCCGAAATAGCGGCCACGCACGTCCTCGGATTGACGGACTTCATCAGGCGTGCCTTGAAACAAGACTGTGCCGTAGTCAAGGACCGTCACTTGGTTGGCAATATCGAACAGTACGTCCATATCGTGCTCGATGATCAATAGTGTCAAATCGTCGGGCAAACCGTTGAGCATGGTTGTCATGTTGGCGGTTTCGTCCGGACTCATACCCGCGGTCGGCTCATCCAGCAGCAGAACGACGGGGTCCAGCGCCAAAGCCAGTCCGATTTCCAATTGCCGCTCCAATCCATAGGACAAGCTCTTGACGGGTGCGTCCAACTGGTCAGTCACGCCGACGAGCTGCGCAAGGCTTTCCGCGCGGTCGTAAAGCCGAGAATATTTCCCAAGTGCCCGCCAGAATACGTGCCCGATGCCCGACGACAGGGTGATCGCGGTGAGCAAATTTTCGCGCACGGTCAAACCGTCAAAAAGATTGTTGCGCTGAAAAGACCGGGCGATACCTGCGCGCGCCCGCGCATCCGGCGTATCGCGGGTGATGTCGCGCGAGCCGAAGAAGACTTTGCCACGGTCTGGCTTGAGCTCGCCCGTCAGCAAGTTAAACAATGTGGTCTTTCCGGCACCGTTGGGGCCGATCAGAGCGTGTCGTTGGCCGCGATCAAGCGTCAAGTTGACGTCGCGGGTTACGGTCAGCGAGCCGAAACTTTTGTTCAAGCCTTCAGTGCGCAGCACCGCCCAACCTCCGCCGCACCGCGTCTATCACGCCATAGATTCCGTTGCCCGCGAACAGCACGACGCCAACGAAAAACAGGCCCATGAAGAACATCCAATAATCGGTGACCCCGCTCAGGTGATGCATCGCCAAAACCATGACGCCCGCGCCAGCGGCGGCGCCGACCAGGCTGCCGAGGCCGCCGACGATCACCACGATCAAGGCCTCGCCGCTGGTTGTCCAAGTCAAGAGTTCTGGAGAGATAAAGGCATTGTGCTGAGCGGTTAGCGAGCCGGCGAGCGCGGCGATTGCCCCGGCCAGTGTAAAAGCCGCGAGCTTGTAGCGCGACACAGGGCAACCGAGCGCACGGACCCGCGATGGATTGAGGTGGATCGCCACGAGGAGCCGGCCGAACGGCGAACGGACCACGAGCTCCAACAACGCATAGATCAGGCAGGCGAAACCGACGCAGACCAGGGAAAAAACGGCCGGATCATCAAAGCTGATCCCAATGGACGACGTGTCTGGCCGGGCGATACCGCTCAACCCATCATCGCCGCCGAAGGCCCGGCTCTTGAAAAGGTAAGCATGCAAAGCTTCGCCGACCGCGAGCGTGACCATGATAAAGAACACGCCGCTGAGGCGCACGGCAAAGCTACCGACGATCAGCGCCGCGACCGCACCTACCACGACCGCCCCGGCCATAGCCGCCCATGGCGACCATTCCAGCATCAAATTGAACGCCGCCGTCGCATAGGCGCCAAGGCCGTAAAACGCGGCGTGGCCCAAGGAGATCATGCCCGTGAACCCCGCCAGCAGATCGAGGCTCATGGCGAAAATGGCCAGAATCGCGATTTGGGTCAGCAATTCGTGACCAAAATAGTCGGCGCGCACCCAAGACACCAAGGCGGCCACCAACAGCAAGATCGCGGTCCCTGCCCGCCAGGTTTCGCGCGACATCATCCGTGCGCCTTGCTGACCGGGATCAATCCACCCGGCCGTAGCACCAAGACCAGCGCCATCAAGGCGTACAACACGACGCTGGCATATTCGGGCGCGATGACTTGACCAAACGTTTCCACCATGCCGACGAGCAGCGCACCGAGCGCCGCGCCTTTTAGGCTGCCCGGCCCGCCGACCACAACGACGATGAGCGCCAATATCAAGATCGAGATATCCATGCCCGGAAAGATCGACAAAACCGGGCCGGCAACCACGCCAGCCAGGCCGGCCAAGGCACAACCGAAACAAAAAACCAGAAAAAACGCGCGCTCGACATTGAGCCCAATGGCCGTCGCGGTTTCGCGGTCGTCGACTCCGGCCCGCACGATTGCACCGAGCCTGGTGCGCTCAAGGCCGAAATAGAGCACCAAGAGCACAATGATCCCGAGGCCGATGACGAACAAACGATAGGTCGGATATGTTTGGCCAAGCACTTGTACGCTGCCCGCCAACAGTTCGGGCGCTGCGAGGGCATGACTATAGTCGCCCCAGATGTAGCGCACCGAATCCAATCCAACGAAAATGAGGCCAAAGGTCGCCAGGACCTGGCGCATCGGACTGGCCGCCTGCATGCGCCTGAGCAAGACCACGTGGAACACCGCGCCCACTGCCGCCACCGCGAGGGGCGCAAGCGCGAATGCCAGCCAAAAGGAGTCGGTGGCGCGCACCAACGAGAGGCCGATATAGGCGCCAAGCATGTAAAGCGTGCCGTGGGCCAGGTTGATGAAATTCATCAATCCGAACACGACGGATAGCCCGACCGACAGAAGAAACAGTAGGCTCGCGAGCTGCAGGCCGTTCAGGAGTTGAATGGCCAAAAAAGTTGGATCGAGCAGCATGACCTGGGTCTGGCCAGGAACTGGCAGCTAGAGCGTGCAGCCGTTAGGCGGATCCTGCATCGCGGACAAAGTGTCGATGACGTTCAGCGCCATGCCGTCATCGCCCGGTGACGTCTCAAAAATATGAATGTCCTGAACAATGTTGTTGGTCGCGGGATCGATGGTCAGCGGCCCGCGCGGACCGTCGAACGATACGTCATGCATCGCCGCGACGACCGCGTCCTTGTCGGAGGTGTCGCCACCGGTTTGGCTGAGCGCTTCGACGATCAAACGGGCCGTATCGTAACCCTGCACCGCGAACTCGGAGGCCACGCGGCCATATTTCGCTTGATAGGCCTCTTGGAACGCTTGGTTCTCTTGATTGTCTATGCCTGGCACGTAATTCAGTATCCCGAGTATACCGGCCGCGGCCGGACCCTGCGCATCGACGTAGAGCGGCGAAGTCAGCCAGCCGGCACCGGTCAGCTTGATCGTGTCCTTGAGACCGAATTCATCAAACTGTTTCACGAATTGAATGGCTTGGCCGCCGGCAAAAAACGCGAAGACGGCTTTGGGCTCTGCGGCTTTGATTTGAGCCAGAAACGGCCCGAAATCCTTGGTGCCGCGCAGTGCCGGAAATGACTCGCCGATAATGGACCCGCCGGAGGCCGTATAGGTTTCGCGAAACGCATCCATCATTTGATGCCCCGCTGCATAGTCGGCGGCAATCAAATAGACGCTGTCGTATCCCTTCTCAACGAGCCAGGGCCCCATGCCGCGCGTGATCTGCGCGTTCGAAAAGGACGTCCGGATGACCCAACGGCTACACCGTTCGCCGGTCAGCAAGTTGTTGCCCGCGTTCGGGATGATCAACGGCACCTTCTGCTGATGCACGAAATCGCGAAGTGCATTCGCGACATTGGACGCCACCGGTCCGACCAACAAATCGACTTTGTCTTGGAACACGAGCTTCTTGACCTTTGACAGGCCGATATTGGGTTTGACCTCGGAATCCTCAGTGATCAATTCGAAAGCACGGCCGGCGACCTCTGGGCCGTAAGTCTCGAATCCAAGCTCGAGACCTTGGGTGATCTCGCCGCCCAAGCTCGCATAGACGCCCGAATACGGCAGGACCACCCCGATCTTCACCGGTTCTTCGGCGCGGGAAGGGGAAATTGCAAGCACGGCAAGCGCCGCCAAAAGAGCCACGGCATTCCACGTCACCCGCGCAAACTGGGTCATTGCTTTCTCCCTACGGCCTCGTCGCTCCTCGAGGCGGTCGCACTATAGCAGGGCGCGCAACGGGTCAATACCGGCGCGGGTCCAGCGGCGGTACAGGGATCGAATACGGGGATCGCGACCCAAACCGGATTGCACAGGTGCGCAACGTCAAGCGGCTTTGTCGCGCTCGCCCGGCTTTTCGAATTTCGCCAGCAATGCCTCACGGGCCTGGTCGGCTTCCGTGATTGCCTTCTCCTTTACGTGGCCGTAGCCTCGGATCTGCTCGGGAATCTCTGCCAGTGCGACCGCTGTCGTATGATTGGCCTTGGTGAGCTTTGCGGCGATCCGATCCATATCCGCGAAATAGTCCTCTCGCAGCCGGCGCTCGGTTTTGCGTTCCTTGGTGTGGCCGAACACATCCCAAAACGTTCCACGCAGGCCCTTCATACTCGCTAAGCTTTTGAAGACCGGCAGCATCCAACCGCCGAATTCCATCTTCTTCTGCTCACCCGATACCGGATCGCGCCGGGCGATAAGCGGCGGCGCGAGGTGGAAGCGCAGTTTGTAGCCGCCCTCGAACGTGCCCGCCAAACGCTGCGAGAAAGCCGCATCGGCGTAGAGGCGCGCGACCTCATATTCGTCCTTGTACGCCATGAGCTTGTAAGCATAACGCGCAACGGCGGCGGTTAGATCTTCCGATCCCGTGCCCAGGCGCTGCTCCGCCTCACGTACCTTCGACACCAATTCGCGATATCGGGCAGCATAGGCCGCATTTTGATAACCCACCAGATCCTCGGCCCGCCGCTCGACCGTCTCATCGAGCGTGAAGACCGGTGCGGCTTCGCCTGACGGGTCTTTGGGCAACAATGCCATCACCGCATTCATATTTGCCGCCGCCAAACGACCCAAACGAAACGCTTGCAAATTGAACCGGACCGCAACGCCGTTCAGCGTGATGGCCTGCTCAATCGCGGCTTCCGACAAAGGCAGCGTGCCGTGCTGGAATGCGTACCCAATGAGAAACGTGTTGGCGCCGATGGTGTTGCCGAGCAGTTTCAGCGCGAGGTCCGACGCATCGACCGCGTGCATACGTGCTTCGCCCACCTTGGCGCCGACCGCCATCTCAAGCATTTGACCGTCAATATTGAGGTTTGGATTGGTCTGGAATTGCGCGGTCGGCACAACCGCGGAATTCACCACGGCGCGCGTCTCACCCGGTTTAACCGCCCGCATAGTGTCGGCGCCCGCCGCCGCAATGAGATCGCAACCGAGAATCATATCGGCCTCGGCCAAGCCGACCTTCGCGGGCGCTGTGGCGTGCGGATCGTCAAACAGCCATAGGTGGCTATAGACCGCGCCGTTCTTTTGACTGAGCCCCGTCATGTCGAAGACCGATGCGCCCTTGCCTTCCAAATGCGCGGCCATGCCGAGCAATTGGGCGACCGTTACCACGCCGGTCCCGCCGATACCGGCGACGACAAGCGAGTAAGCGCCTTTCGCGTTGACCGGCTGAGGCATCGGCAAATCGGCAAACAGGTCGTCGGAAATGGCGACTCCCGCAGGTTTCTTAAGCTCTCCGCCGTGCACCGTCACGAACGATGGGCAGAAGCCTTTGACGCAGGAATAATCCTTGTTGCAGCTCGACTGATCGATCTTTCGCTTGCGGCCATATTCGGTTTCCGCCGGCAGGATCGACACGCAATTGGCCTTCACTGAGCAATCGCCGCAGCCTTCGCACACCCGTTCGTTGATGAACGCGCGCTTGGGCGGATCGGGAAATTTGTTCCGCTTGCGACGGCGGCGCTTCTCCGCGGCACAGGTTTGTTCGTAGACAATGACTGTTGTGCCCTCGATCGCGCGGAAATCCTTCTGCACGGCATCGAGTTCGTCGCGATCGTGGATCGTCACGCCGCCCGGAATGTCGGCGAGGCCGCGAAACTTGTCGGGGTCGTCGGAGACCAGCGCCACTTTGGTGACGCCCTCATCAATGACTTGGTGAATGATGCGACTGACCGACAAGGGTCCGTCATGCGGTTGGCCGCCGGTCATGGCGACCGCGTCGTTAAACAGGATCTTGTAGGTCACATTGACCCCGGCCTGCACCGACGCGCGGATCGCCAATGACCCGGAATGGTAATAGGTGCCGTCGCCGAGATTTTGGAATATGTGCGGCGTCTCGGTGAAGGGGGCGAGCCCCGTCCAATTGACGCCCTCGCCGCCCATATGGGTGAGGCCGACGGTATCCCGCTCCATCAGGAGCGCCATGCCGTGGCAGCCGATACCCGCCATCGCAATCGAACCGTCGGGAACTTTGGTCGATGTGTTGTGCGGACATCCTGAACAGAAATATGGCATGCGCACGAAGCCCATATTCGCGGCATCATGCGGCGCTTCAAGCATCGTCCGAAGAGCCGCGATGGCCTCCGCCACGGATTTCGTTTTGTCGTTCACCGCATTGAGCGACTCGAGGCGGTAGGCGATCGCTTGTGCAACTGTCGCCGCTTCGATCTGAACGTCCGGCGGCAGCAGTTCGGTTCCGTCTTCGCCCGTCTTGCCGAAGATCAGCGGCCGGTCCTTTTCGTCATAAAGGATCGTCTTCGCTTGATCCTCCATCACGCCGCGCTTCTCCTCGACGAAAAGCAACTCGTCGCACGACCGCGCGAACGCTTTGAGGCCTTCCGGTTCGACCGGCCAAACCATCGCGACTTTGTAGACCCCGATGCCAAGCGCCTCGGCCATCGCCTGGTCAATCCCCAACATCCTAAGAGCGGCGATCACGTCGAGATAGGCTTTGCCGGCGGTGACGATGCCCAGACGCTTTTGTCCCGCAGCACCAAACGTCTGCTGGTCGAGTTTGTTTTCGCGCACGAAAGCCTGAGCGCGGGGCAGTTTGTAGCGCGCCAGCCGGACGTCTTGCCCGAGCGGATCATATTCCGGCCGGATATTGACGCCGCCTTCGGGCATCGGCGCGTCGCTTGGCAATCGAATGTCGAGCCGGTGCGGATCGATGTCGACAGTGGCCGTGCAGGCCACCGTCTCATTGACGCATTTGAAACCGACGAGCGTGCCGGCGAAACGCGACAGAGCGATGCCGTAGAGGCCGTAGTCGAGATATTCCTGCGGGTTGGCCGGATAGAGCATTGGAATGCCGAACGCCGCGAGCGCCTGCTCGGATTGGTGGCCGATGGTCGAGGACTTGCCGGCGTGATCGTCGCCGCACGCGACCAACATGCCACCGTTCTTGTGCGTTCCGTTGTAATTGGCGTGCTTCAGCGGGTCGCCCGATCGATCAACGCCGGGCCCTTTGCCGTACCAAATCGTGAACACGCCATCGACCTTGGCGCCAGGCACGAAATCGATCTGCTGGGTGCCCCAGCAGGCTGTCGCGGCTTGATCCTCGTTGAGACCCGGCCGGAAGGTAATGCCATTTTCCTGGAGAAAGCGCGCCGCCTGCCACAGCGCGGCGTCGTAGCCCCCGAGGGGCGAGCCGCGATAGCCGGAGATGAACCCCGCTGTGTTAAGCCCGGCCGCGCGGTCGCGCTGGCGTTG
Organism: Alphaproteobacteria bacterium; assembly: GCA_028289725.1. Taxonomy (GTDB): domain Bacteria; phylum Pseudomonadota; class Alphaproteobacteria; order UBA7887; family UBA7887; genus JAKZSU01. The sequence continues at coordinate 6,235 of JANQOH010000046.1, read as the reverse complement.
CATGATCGGCAAGCGCACCAAGGCCTGGGTCCCGGAGATGAAAACCCGGCCTTCCTCCAGCGTGTATTTGTCGTTGAGCGTGACCGTCCGCAGCCCGTCGCCGTCCATTGCCTCGTTCCTCGTCTACCGCCCAAGTGATCGCTTGGGCTGATTTTTCGCCGCGAGTCTACTCGACCGTCGTGCGGCGAACCAGCGCACCGAACGCAACCGGGCCCTGCCCTTCTGCCGGCGGACCAGCGGGCAATCGGTTGCCGCACGGTCGTGGCGATGCTAAGGCAGCGCCATGTTTTATCGCGCAAACGAACACCACGGCCTTCGCCACAGCCCGTTCTACGCCTTAGTGGTTCCGCGGCCAATTGGCTGGATTTCCACGGTCGATGCCCAGGGCAACGTCAATCTCGCCCCCTATTCGTTTTTCAATGCCGTCGCCTACAAGCCGCCACAGGTGATGTGCTCGTCCAGTGGTCAGCACGAACATGGCGGGCTGAAAGACACCACGGCCAATATCGAGGCGACCAAGGAATTCGTCGTAAACATGGCGACGTGGGATTTGCGCGAAGCGATGAACTTGTCCTCGGCACCCGCGCCGCATGACGTCGATGAGTTCGAAATTGCCGGCCTAACGCCTGAACCGTCCGAATTGGTTGCACCGCCGCGGATCAAGGAGAGTCCGGTTCATCTCGAATGCCGCTACACGCAATCGGTGGAGCTCCTGACTGCAAAAAAAGACCAGCGCAACATCGTGATCTTGGGCGAGGTGATTGGCATTCATATCAGCGACGATGTCATCGTCGACGGCATGGTCAGTTACGAGCGCATGCAACCCATCGGGCGCCTCGGCTATATGGACTATGTCCGGGTCACCGACACCTTCGCGATCATGCGCCCGGGCTGGCCGCTTAAGGAATCAGCCGGCTAAGGCGATCAAATCATCGGCATCGGCGCACGGTTGCGTTGTTACCGTCTCCGGCTGACACTAAGCTGCTGCCATAGTCCGGCACGAAATGACCGGACGACTTTTTGAGTGCGACGATATTCGGAGCGGAGGTAAGCGTGCTTGACCGACGGACGTTTCTTGGCGCGGGGACTGCGGCGACACTTGGCCTGGCGGCTCCGAAGGTTAAGGCCGCTCGGACAATGGCAGAGGCGGAATCTGTTGGCGTGCGCCGATACGTGCCGCTGGGTAACACCGGCCTAAACATTTCCGATATCTCTTTCGGATCGAGCCGGTCGGCGGATCCGGAGCTTGTTCGCCACGCGCTGGCGCGCGGGATCACCTATTTCGATACCGCGGAAAGTTATCGCTTCGGGGCTTCGGAAGAGGCCATGGGCGAAGGGCTCAAGGGCGACCGCGACAAGGTGGTCCTAGCCTCGAAAACCAAAGCGCGGGCGAGCGCCAGGGCCGACGACATCATGCAGACTTTGGAAGAGAGTCTGCAGCGCCTCAAGACCGACTATCTCGACATCTACTTCCTGCATTCGGTCAATGACCTTGACCGAATGCAGAACGAGGAATGGGCGCTGTTCACCGAACGCGCCAAGGAACAAGGCAAAATCCGGTTTCGCGGCATGTCGGGCCACGGCAGTCAGTTGAGCCCGTGCGTTGCTTACGCGCTCGACCATGAACTCGCCGACGTAATTCTGGTCGCGTTCAATTTCGGCCAAGACCCTGATTTTCTCGACCGCCTGCGCACCACATTTCATTTCGTCGATCTTCAGCAAAGCCTGCCGGCACAGTTGCAGCGCGCGAAGGACAACGGCGTCGGCGTGATCGCCATGAAAACGCTCATGGGCGCGCGGGTGAACGACATGCAGCCGTTCGAGAAGCCGGGCGGCACGTTCGCCCAAGCCGCCTTCCGCTGGGTGCTTTCGACCGGCAAGGCCGACGCGTTGGTCGTTTCGATGACCGATGTAGATCAAATCGACGAATATCTTGGGGGGTCGGGCGACACTAAAATGACCGACGCGGACATGGAACTGCTTGAACGTTATGTGTCGCTCCAAACGGATCAATATTGCCGGCACGGCTGCGACGCGTGCGACGGAGCCTGTCCGGACGGCGTGCAGATCGCCGAAGTGCTGCGCACGCGCATGTACGAGGTCGACTATCGAGACCCATTCATGGCGCGGGCCGACTATGCGCAGCTCGCGATCCGGGCCGAATCGTGTTTGACCTGCGCCCACCAAGCCTGCGCAGCAGCGTGTCCTTACGGCCTAGAGATCCCGATCCTGACCCGCGACGCCGCGGTCCGGTTGGGCTGATCCGACATGATCCGGTTCTTTGCGCATTTTCTGTTTCTGCTCGCGGCGTGGACGCTGACCATCAAATACGCCTTCCCGTTCGCTTACGCGCTCGCCGAAGGCACACCGCTCCTGACCTACGTGATGTGGGATTTCTGGTGGGTCGCGCATATCTGGCTCGGGTGGGCCTTGCTGAATTGGCAGCGCTATACGTTTGCCCTGGCGGTCGGCGTGTCGGTGATCGAAATCATCATTGTCGTCACCAAATTCGTGCTGTTCCTCGGCGAACCGGATTGGACGGTCTGGACCAGCAACTGGTTCATCAACAAGGTCTTCGTCCTCGCCTGCTTCATTCTGATCTTGGGGTATTTCGCGCTCAAACGGCGATCTCTGCCGCGTGCGGCGGACTTGGCGCCGAGCCGCGCCTGAAAGGCGATTTTCCGACCGCGCTTTGCGCTTTGGCCAAGAATCCCTAAACTCCGGCGCGCGAAGTTTGATGGATAGGCCAACAATTTCATGAACGGCGCGGACCTGATTCTGGCCGGCGGTAGACCAGACGCACCCGCTTTGGTGACGCACGATACCACCATAAGCTACCGCGCGCTCGACGCGTTGGCCTGCCAATATGGCAATGGCCTTCTGGCGCGCGGCGTCGGACGCGGTGATCGCGTGGTAATCGTGATGGACGACCGCCCGGCGCTCTATGCGGCGTTCTTTGGCGCCATGCGCATTGGCGCGGTACCGATCGTGGTCAATCCACGTTGGTCGGCATCCGAAATTGGCTTCGCATTCGAGGACAGCCAGGCGAAAGCGCTGATCGCGGAACCCGCTTACGAGCCCAACGTGCGAATGGCGGGCGATCACCTCTGCGTGGCGGTCGATACACTGTTCGCGGATCAATCAGACAATCTGAAAAGCGCGGCGATGGCGCCGGACGACATGGCGTTTTGGATTTACACCTCGGGCACAACTGGCACGCCGAAAGCCGCCATCCACACCCATCGCGCCGCAACCATCGCCGACAAGACGGTCAAGGCCGTGCATGGTGTGACGGCGGAAGACCGCGTGTTCGTGACGTCCAAGACGTTTTTCGCTTACACGATTGGCCACTCTGTTCTAGGCGCGCTCAAGACCGGCGCCAGCGTCGTTCTGCACGCGCCCTGGCCAAAACCTGGAGACATTGCCGAGGTCGTGAGCGCGCTCAAACCCAGCGTCATGTATAGCGTGCCAACTTTTTATCGCACGGCCCTCGCCAACGGCATCACGAAGGGCGGCGCCTTCGCCTCGGTGCGGCGCTACATTTCGGCCGGCGAGCGCATGCCGGTCGCGCTGTATGATTGGTGGCAAGCGGTAACCGGTTCGCCGGTGGTCGAAGGCATCGGCACGTCCGAGACCGTATTCATGTTTCTCGCCAACCTGCCCGACCGGCCACGCCCCGGCAGCGCGGGTCGGGTGACGCCCGGAAGCGAGGTGCGGCTCGAAACTGAAGATGGCGCACCGATCGACCGGCCGGGCGAGATCGGTGTGCTATGGACCAAGTTGGAGTCGGTGGCGGCAGGCTATTGGAACCAGCCGGACCGAACCGCGGCGGCTTTCCGCGATGGCTGGTTTCGAACCGGCGATCTGTTTCGCAGCGACGAGGACGGCTATTGGTTTCACGAGGGCCGCGCCGACGACATGCTGAAAATCAGCGGCCAATGGATAAACCCGGTCGAAGTCGAGGCCCAAGCTATCGAAAGCGGTTTGTGCGGCGAAGCGGCGCTCGTTGCGGCGCCGGATGTCGACGGTCTCGAGCGGCCGGTCTTGTTCGTCGCGGACATCAATAAATCCGTCGGCGATCGGTTCGGCGACGAACTCAGGACCGCCCTAACCCAGACATTGTCGCGTCACAAATGCCCGAAGGACATCCAGGTCCTCGAGTCGCTGCCGCGCACCGCGACCGGCAAAGTGCAACGGTTTCGCCTGCGCGACATGGCCGTTAATAACAAGGAAGCGCGCTGATCATGCCCGGAAACAAGACCACCCACACCGTCCAATGGGGTGACTGCGACCCGCTCGGGATCGTTTTCTATCCCAACTTCTACCGTTGGATGGACGAGGGTTCGTGGGCGTTGTTCAACGGCCGCGGCCTTACCCTCGAAGCCATGGAACAGCGGTTCGGCTCGCTTGGCGCGCCGCTTGTCGAGACCGGTTGCGCGTTCAAATCTCCGGCCCGCCCGCGCGATGTTTTGACGATCGAAAGCGAAGCCGTTGAGTGGTCCAAACGCAGCTTCCGCATGGCGCACACCTTCACATGCGAAGACCGCTTGGTCGCCGAAGGCTTCGAAGTCCGCGTCTGGGTGCTCGACGCCCCCGATCACCCCGCCGGCATCAGAAGCGGCAATATTCCACAGGAAGTGAAAGATCTGCTGAGCTGATCGGCAGGCTTCACCCCCACCCCGACCCTCCCCCATCAAGGGGGAGGGAGTAAGCACCCCATCTCGGCTATGCGTCGCCGTTTCCTTTGGAACGCAACACCCGAACAAATAGCCCTCCCCCTTGATGGGGGAGGGTTTGGGTGGGGGTGCTGTCCAACAAAGAACTCGCAGCTATCCGACAATCTCAATCCGGATTTCGTCGAGGCCTTCGATCTTACCTTCACCGATATCGCCAGGGGCCATGGGCCCGACGCCGGCGGGGGTGCCGGTGTAGATCAGGTCGCCGGGCATCAGGCGGTAGAGGGTCGATAGCTCGGCAATCACTTCGTCGACGCTCCAAATCAGGTCGCGCAAGTCGCCCTTCTGCTTGAGTTCGCCGTTCACTGAAAAGGTGATCTCGCCGCTTTCCGGATGCCCGATGGCGGAGACCGGATGGATCGATCCGATTGGTGCGGCATTCTCGAACTGCTTACCAGTGTCCCACGGCCGGCCAAGCTCGCGGGAGGCCATCTGTAGATCGCGGCGGGTCAGATCGACGCCGATAGCGTAGCCGTAAATGTGATCCTTGGCCGCCTCGACCGAAATGTCCGCGCCCTCCTTCCCGATCGCCACGACAAGCTCGATCTCGTGGTGCATGTCCTGCGTGCGCGGCGGGTACGGAACTTTCCCGCCGCCCGGCACGATCTGATCGGCTGCCTTAGTAAAAAAAAACGGCGGCTCCCGATCCGGATCGCGCCCCATTTCTCGCGCATGCGCGGCATAATTCCGCCCAACACAATAAATGTGGCGCACAGGAAATCTTTGTTCGGACCCGGCAACCGGCACGGCAGGCCGATCCCAAGCGGGAATCACATAATCAGACATAGAAATCTCTATCGCGGGGGATGGACATGCCACTTCTGACTCAAGCCCGTGGTGTCGTCAAGCGGACGAAATCTCCCTCCGCTGCGCACGCCTTTTGCACATACATCATAATGAAATTCATGATTACTTCGTTCACACACGTTCCTGAAAGCGAACGCTACAAACATTATCTATCCAATAATGGATACAATTAGCCAAAAAACTTTATGTACAATTTCAGTAATTTTTCATGCATAAAATCTCCTAATTTGGATTCTGAATGAAATTTTCCTCCCCTAAGCCTATTCATTTCTTGTACCTCTTCCGACCACCCATCAAGAAAATTCTTCATTTCCAAAATTGTTAAGTAAAATATAATACAAATTGCAATAATAGAAAATGGAATTATCCAATGATATGAATTAAAAATAATATTATAGATTTCTATATTTTCCATATATGGAATAGTTGAAAAAAACAGAACGCACAAAATTAGAACCATTAAGATACGAATTGGTTTTTTGCCCAACCAAGATCGGTAAGCCCTGGGTCGCGTAAGAAAAAACACCAAAGCTCGATAAAACATCAAAAAGATGCGGGTCATAAACAAACCGTGTGGGCAAGAGCCAGCAAAGTTGGTCAACCACTCCCCGGCGGGTGGCCGCGTTGTTCGCGCCAGAGGCCGAGTTTTTGTTGGATGCCGCGGTCGGAGAAGCTGAATAGGACGAGGTCGT
>JANQOH010000034.1 GCA_028289725.1 Alphaproteobacteria bacterium | reverse complement strand
CCGACTATATGTCGGGCCTTTTTGGCGCACTTGGTGTCGTGCTTGCCTTACGCGCCCGAGACCGAACCGGGGAAGGTCAAGTCGTCGACGTTGGGCTGTACGAGTCGATCTTCCGCATCCTCGATGAGTTGGCGCCGGCCTACGCCAAATTCGGTGAGGTCCGCGAACGCATGGGCCCGGCGACGGTCAACGTGGTGCCGCATAGTCACTATCAAGCGGGCGACGGCCGTTGGGTCGCCATCGCCTGTACCAACGACCGGATCTTCGCGCGGCTCGCCAAATTGATCGGCCGGCCCGAAGTCGCGGGCGACGGCATATACGGCACCATCGACAAGCGCGAGGCGGCACGCACCACCGTCGACGAAATGGTGGCCGACTGGTGCGCCCAGTTTCCCCGCGCCGAGATCCTCTCACTGTGCGAGCAAGGGGAGGTGCCTTGTGGTCCGGTCTACGCGATCGATGAGATTTTCGAGGACCCGCAGTATCGCGCGCGCGGCAATATCGCCGAGATTGAAGATCCGCGCGCCGGGACGCTCGCGGTGCCGAATGTCGTGCCCCGCCTCACCGAGACGCCCGGCCAAATTGATTGGCTTGGCACCGAGTTGGGCGCGCATATGCGCGACGTATTCGGCGAATTGTTGGAGCTGGACGACGAAAAAATCGATGCGCTTCGCGAACGCGGCGTGATCTAAGCGTTGTAACGATGATGACCGAAACTTCGGGGGGAGAGCATGGCGGATCGGTTAAAAGACAAAGTCGCGATGGTCACCGGCGCAGGGTCGATCGGACCCGGTTGGGGCAACGGCAAGGCGGTCGCCACGCTTTTTGCGCGCGAAGGCGCCAAAATTCTCGCCGTCGACATTAACGCCGAGGCGGTGGCGGAAACCCAATCGATCATCGAAGGTGAGGGTGGCACCTGCGTGTCCTTTGTCGCTGACGTGTCTCAATCCGATCAAGTCGAAGCGGCGACCACCGCGTGTCTCGAGGCCTTCGGGCGTATCGACGTGCTGCACAATAACGTCGGCATTGTTGTCAATGGCGGGCCTGTCGAAACCAGCCAAGAGGATTGGGAACGCGGCGCATCGGTCAATCTCACGAGCGTCTTCTTGACGTGCAAGCACGTCTTGCCGCTCATGGAGAAGCAGAGCGGCGGCAGCATCATAAACGTCTCATCGATCGCGGCGACGCGCTGGCTCGGTGTCCCCTATACGTCATACGCAGCGACCAAGGCGGCAATGCTTGGCGTCAGCCAAAACATTGCCATGCAATATGCCGGCAAGAACATCCGCTGCAATTGCATCCTGCCTGGCATTATCGACACGCCACTCATTCGCAACATGCTGGCGGAAGTTTACCCGCCGGAGGAGATTCCGGAGCGGATCAAATATCGTGACAGCCAAATCCCGATGGGCCACATGGGCGACGCCTGGGACGTCGCCTACGCCGCGCTCTATCTTGCTTCGGACGAAGCCAAATATGTCACTGGGGCGCAGTTGGTCGTCGATGGCGGCATGAGCACGAGTGTCATCGCCGGATAAAGCGGCGTTTCACGTTTTATTCCGCGCTTCGATCTTCGCGCGCAGTTTGGCTTGCCACTTTTCGCGACTGGTGAACCCCGGCAAAGCGCGACAGAACGCTTCCGTTTCGCGCAAGATTTCGTCCTCATCGCGATCCAAATCGAACGGCTCGCGGATCGGCTGGTCGACATACCACGGGCTGTCGACAAACAACTCGATGCGATTCCCTTCGGGGTCACGACAATAGACGGACCACGAAATGCCGTGCGTCACGGGCTGAATGTCCGTGACGGGAAATTGCGCCAGACGTTTGTGCAGAGCTTGCAGCGCGCCGAGCGACCCGAGCCGGAAAGATATCTGATTGACCACGTTGAAATCGATCTCAGCCGGCCGGCCAGCCGCCAGAACCAACTGATGATGTTCGTCGGGCGTGGTGCTGAAAAACACGAGCTGAATTTCGCCGAGATTGCCCCGGTCCGTCATGACCATGCCGAGCGCCTCGCCGTAAAACCGGGTCATCAGCTCAAGATCGGTGACGAATATCCCGAGATGGCTGAACTGGAGATCAAAGGAATTGTTCATCGCGCGGCTCCATCCTGAAGTCGTCGTGCGCGATACCATACGCTTCCAGTACAGGTGCCGACAGGTTGGCTCTCGTCCGGGGCCGCTCGGTAGTTCGCTTGAAGCTGATCGGTTAGCATGCCGCCGGATCGCAGATGGGGGGCCGTTCGTTATCGACGCCGAGAACCAAACGCTGGAGCGCATCCGCTCGGGCGATCCGGGCGAGACCGGACGGTTCGTCCGCACCCACATCGGTTGGATGCGCGCCTTGGCCACGCGGATGCTCGGAGATCCTGCGCTCGCGGATGATTGTGTCCAGGAGGCCTTTATCAAAGCATTCCGCGCGATTGCCTCCTTTGAGGGACGATCGAGCCTCAAGACCTGGCTGCATCGCATTACCGTCAACGAAGCGCTCATGAAACTCCGTTCCGTCGACCGTCGCCGGGAGGACACCATTGATGACCTTCTGCCGGAGTTCGACCAGAATGGCTGTCGCATCGAGCCGCCGTGGGGTGCGATTCCAACGCCTTCGGAATTGCTCGAGCAAAAGGCGACCCGTGAGCTCGTCACCGCGCATATTCGAGATTTACCGGACGATTACCGTATCGTCCTCCAGCTTCGCGACATCGAAGAAATGACCACAGCGGAAGTCGCAGACATATTGGAGATTAGCGAAAGCAACGTGAAAGTCCGCCTACACCGCGCACGCGCTGCGCTCAAACGGCTGCTCGAACCAGTCCTGAGGGGGGAAAGCGAATGATGGCCTTCGCGGACGGCATGCGGCGCATGATCAAGGGGTTCATGCTCAAACATGGGCCCGGCATGATCACGTGCGAGGAGTTCGAGACCTTTATACTCGACTACCTGGATGGCGCGTTACCGCCGGCCCAAAGGCGCGTCTTCGAATGGCATCTGAAGATTTGCCGCGAATGCCGGGACTATTTGGAGGCCTATCGCGCCTCCATCGCGCTGGGCAAGGCCGCCATGCAGGAGGTGGATGCACCGGAGATCGACGAAGTCCCCGAGGACCTGGTCCGCGCGGTTCTGGACGCACGCGAAAAATAGAGCGTAACCGCGCGACGCGTTCGATCATCTATCTTCCCATATCCCGCCAAATGGCTGTGCCTCGGCGCGGAACTACGACCGCCTAACCACAAGTCGAGACAGGAGACACGACAAAATGCTCAACGAGCTTCAGGAAAGTTGGTGCAGCCAAAGCCAGTGGGATTTTTCGGATCTCAAAGCGCTGTTTCTGAACTGCACACTTAAACCGTCGCCCGCGCTGTCGCACACGGAAGGCCTTATCAGAATTGCGCGCGCGATCATGGAAAAGAACGGCGTAACCGTTGAGTCCCTTCGGCCGGTCGACCACGACATCGCCTTCGGCGTCTACCCCGACATGACCGAGCATGGCTTCGACAAGGACGAGTGGCCGGCGATCCAGGAAAAAGTCATGGCCGCCGACGTCCTGGTGGTGACAACACCCATCTGGCTCGGCGAGAAATCGTCCGTTTGCACCCAGGTGATCGAACGCTTGTATGCAAGTTCGAGTCTGCTCAACAGCGAAGGCCAATACGCCTATTACGGCAAGGTTGGCGGGTGCCTGGTGACCGGCAACGAAGACGGCGCCAAACATTGCTCAATGAACGTGCTCTATTCGCTACAGCATTTGGGGTATGTGATACCACCCCAGGCGGACGCCGCTTGGCTCGGCGAAGCAGGGCCGGGACCTTCTTACTTGGATGAAGGATCCGGCGGACCGGAAAATGACTTTACCAACCGCAACACCACCTTCATGACCTGGAACCTGTTGCATTTGGCGCGCATGATCAAAGACGCGGGCGGCATTCCGGCCCATGGCAATCAAAGATCGCTGTGGGAAGCCGGTTGCCGGTTCGACTACGACAACCCGGAATACCGATAAGTCCGGCCAAACTTTCGGAGTTCCCTTCGGGAAGTTCATCGCTATCATCGCGCGCGACCCGGTCGATTTCGACCGGGTCTTTTGCGACGGTGATCCATGGGCGATACAGACATAAGACGGCACGCCACATGAAGGGCGTGCTCTGGCCGCTTGGCGCGACCATGCTTGTCCAAGCGATGGTCGCGATGGCGATCAGCGTCGTCCCTGTCCTATCGCCCGTCTTGGGCGCACACTATGGCCTGGCGCCGAGCCTCGTCGGCCTCTACTCCTCGCTGGTGTTCGTCGGTGCGATCAGCTTCACCCTGCTTGGCGGTTTGCTCGTGAAGCGGTTCGGCGCTGTCCGATGCAGCCAGGCCGCCCTCGCTATCGCCGGCGCGGCATTGGCGGTGACCGCCCTCGGCCCCTTGGCCGGTATGATCGCGTTCGCGATTGTGACCGGCATGGGGTACGGATTGGCGACGCCGGGCGCGAGCCACATCCTGGCGCGCGTGACGCCGGCAGGCCGTCGCGGCGTCGTTTTCTCCCTCAAGCAAAGCGCGGTCCCAATTGGCGGATTAATCGCTGGCTTGATCGCGCCGTTGGCCGCTGCCGGCTTGGGCTGGCGCGGCGCGATCGTCGCCATCGCAGCCTTGGTGGCAGCAGTGGCTTTCGTCATTCATCCATTGCGCCGGACACTCGATGACGATCGTGATCCCTCATTTCCGATCACCATTCGTTCGCCGTTCTCCGCCGTCGACGAGGTGCTAAAAAATCCGAAACTGCGCGGCCTGGCGATCGCCGCCTTCGCCTACGCCGCCATGCAGTCATCGATCTTCTCGATCTTCACGGCGTATCTGGTGGAGATCGGCGGCCTGACTCTGATTGCCGCTGGGCAGGCTTTTGCCGCAATGCAAACCGCCGGTGTCGCCGCGCGCGTCGGTTTCGGCTGGCTGAGCGATAAGGTCATTCCGGCCCGCCACCTGCTGGCCATTCTTGGGCTGGTCATGGCGGTTATCGGGTTTGCGACCGCCCAGCTGACCGCGGCGTGGCCGGTTGGCGTTGTTTTCACGATGGCCGCTCTGGTCGGATTCGCGGCCGCAGGTTGGCCCGGTATCTATCTGGCGGAAATTGCCCGCGTTGTCCCGGTCGACCAAGTCAGCACCGCGACCGGCGGCACGGTCGCTTTCAGTTTCTTGGGCGTGGTGATCGGGCCGGCTTTATTCAGCACCATCGTCGCGGCGTCCGGCAGCTATGCGCTGGCGTTTTATGTCTTTTCAGCATCCGCCGCTATTGTCGGCGGGCTTCTTTGGCTGGCCATAAGAGAGAAACCCGAGCCGGTCACATAGTCGCCGACTTGACCCGCTACCAGATCGGGACACGCCGGAGGACATGAGGCGCCGGAGAACGCGACGGACAGGGAAATGGAGACAATTGAAACCGGGACCGATCAGGTCCTTTGCACCCTTGAAGAAGGTGTCGCGACCCTAACGCTCAACCGTCCGGAGGCTCGCAACGCGCTATCGGATACGTTGACGCCAGCGCTCAGAAAAATGATTAAGCAGCTTGGCGAGGATGACCAAGTCGGCGCGTTAATCATCACCGGCGCCGGTAAAGCGTTCTGCGCCGGCGGCGATGTCAAAGGCATGGCACAGGGTCCGAAAAAGGAACGGACCTTGGAAGAAGCGGCCGAAGACTTGAAAGTCCGTCAGCGGACTTTGACCGGTGCTCTGATGGCGCTGAGGATTCCGACTATCGCCGCTCTGCCCGGTCCGGCTGCGGGTGCCGGCTTGGCGCTTGCGCTGGCTTGCGACATGCGGATCGCGGCGCGCTCGGCTTTTGTCACGGCAGGCTATGCGCGAGTCGCGCTCAGCGGCGACTACGGCATCAACTGGCTGTTGACACGACTGGTCGGGACGGCGAAAGCGCGGGAATTGATGTTCACCGCCGACAAGATCGATGCGCCGACATGCGAACGTCTCGGCTTGGTCAACCAAGTCGTCGAAGACGAGGTGCTGCAGGAATCCGCCGCCACTCTCGCCAGGAGATTGGCAGCCGGTCCGCGTCAGGCATTGGCTTCCATGAAAGACAATCTGGACCAAGCTTTGACCAGCGACTTCCTCACCGCACTCGACCATGAGGCCGACTTGCTGGTGCGCTTGGCGCGCACCGAAGATCACAGAGAGGCGACGCGGGCCTTCGTCGAAAAGCGCCCGCCGCGGTTCGGCTCGCACAATAAGAGCTAGCCTCCGGCCGAAGGATCACGCGCGAAAGAACAGAGACGGCCATGGCTACTGACAAAATCACGGTATGGGGGATCGGCGGCACGCGCGCCATGAGGGTTCACTGGACACTCCTCGAACTCGGCGTCGAGTACGACATGCACGCCATCCGCACGCGCACGCCCGGGACTCAAACCGAAGAATTCGGCCGACTAAATCCCAAACGCAAAATTCCGGTGCTGTGTCAGGGCGATTTGGTGCTCTCCGAAAGCGCGGCGATCATCGGCTATCTCACTGACAGCTGTGACCCACCTGATGGCTTCTTCGTACCCTCGACCGCTGCGGAACGCGCCAAGCTGAATGAGTGGTGCTACTTTGTCATGACGGAGCTCGATGCCCACACGCTCTATCTCATCAGACGCCATGACGGTCTGAAGGAGATTTACGGTGAGGCTCCCGAAGCCGTTGCCTCGGCGCGAGAGTATTTTCTCAAGCAAGTCAACGCCATGTCGGCGAGAGTCGAGGCCGCAGGCGTCTATTTGATGGGCGACAAATTCAGCATCGCGGACATTATTTTTATGACCTGTCTCGATTGGGCCATCATGTATGACATCGATCTGCCGGAAGCCGTGAAGGCCTATCACGCGCGTGTCGCGGAACGGCCCAATTATCAGAAGGCCATGAGGCTAAACTACCCCGAACTCTTTGCGGAAGAGGCCTAAGCCCGCCGCCAGTGACAGTGGAGACGAACCATGCCGGGACCGCTTGACGGTTTCAAAATCCTCGACCTAACGACGATGGTCTCAGGCCCGATCGCGACCATGATGCTGGCCGATCAAGGCGCGGACGTCATCAAGATCGAGCCGCCGCGCGGCGAATATATGCGCCAAGCCGGGCACAAGCATGAAGGCATGTCGGCCGGGTTTCTGTCGTGCAACCGGGGCAAGCGGTCATTGTCCATCGATCTCAAGTCCTCGAAAGGCCTCGAGATCGTCAAGAAGCTCGTCGCAACCGCCGACGTCCTGGTACAAAACTACCGCCCGGGCGCGATCGAGCGCATGGGCCTCGGCGAAGACGTCGTTCGAGAGATCCGGCCGGACATTATCTTCGTCTCGATCAGTGGCTTCGGCGAACAAGGCCCCTATGCCAATCAGCGCGTCTATGACCCGATTATTCAGGCGCTGAGCGGCTTGGCGGATATTCAGGCGGACCGAAACACCGGCGAACCGAGGATGGTCCGCACAATCATTCCCGACAAAACGACCTCGGTAACCGCGGCGCAAGCGATCACGGCAGCGCTGCTCGCCCGCGAACGATCGGGCGAGGGGCAGCACGTACGCCTCGCGATGCTGGATACCATGGTCGCTTATTTGTGGCCGGAGGGCATGTCGGGCATGAATTTCATAGGCAACGAAATCGATCCGACGCAGGGCCAAATGGGGCTCGATTTGGTATTCAAGACGACCGACGGATACATCACCGCGGGCGCCGTTTCTGACACGGAGTGGCAAGGCATGTGCCGCGCGCTCGATCGCGAGGATATGCTTGAGGATCCGCGCTTCGCCAATCCCGCCATCCGGTCGAAGCACACCGCCGAACGACGGAAGTTTATGAGCGACGAAATCGCGAAATGGAGCGCGGAGGAACTCCTGCCCCGGTTTATCGCCAACGACGTGCCGTGCGCGCCGATCCTCGATCGCGTGACGCTGATCGACAACGAACAGGTCGTCGAAAACGAGATCATCGAGATCCATGAGGATCCGGTTTTGGGTAAGGTACGCCAACCCAGACCCGCCGCCCGTTTCGACCGGACGCCAGCGGCGGTTCGAGGCATGGCACCTTTCCTCGGCGCGGACAGCGCCGCGATCTTGTCCGAGCTTGGCTATTCAGACGACGAGATCGCGCGGCTCGACACGGATGGCGTTGTCGTAAATACAGGTTAAGTCAATCTGGTACATTGACAGGCGGTTGAACCGGAGCGCACGCACTGTCTCTCCGGCGCTAATCATGATAGAGCCGTGTGCGAATGGGCCGCTTCCTTCGCATACTCGCCATCACGCTCCTAGGCCTTGCGGTTGTCACACTGGCAGGTTTCGCTTGGCTGCGCACCACGCCCTATTGGGCTGGCATAACGCTTTTCGAGGAAGGCAAGCGCATCGAGAACTTTCGCGCGATGGATACGGTGTTTCCGTATCGGACAATTCCGCGCGAAGGTTCTGTTTGGGCGTTTGGTCGCGACCCACGGCCATTGCCCGCCACCTACCGTTTTGATGGTGCGGATCGCGATTTGTCCGCCTTTCTGCAGCGCACGGAAACCACCGGCCTGCTCGTCGTGGTCGACGGCAAAATCGCGCACGAGGAATATCGCCTTGGTGCGGCCGACGCATCGAAGCTGACATCTTGGTCCGTCGCAAAATCGGTTGTCTCGGCGCTAATCGGCATCGCTGCAAATGAAGGCCATATCGCGGACATTAAGGACTCGGTCGATGACTACGTCTCGGACCTGACGGGCACCGCCTACGGCGCCGTGGCAATTGAGGAATTGCTCACAATGTCGTCAGGCATCGACTTCGACGAAAATTATGATGACCCGTTCTCGGACGTGAACATGTTGTTCATGCAGTTTGCGATGGGCGCGTCAATGACCGACATGCTCGCTGAGCTCCGGAGTCTTCGCACGCCTGGCACATACAACAACTATGTCAGCTCGGACACCATCGCTCTCGGCCTCGTACTGGAGGCGGCAACCGGCATGCCTCTGGAAGACTATATGGCAAGCAGGCTATGGGGGCCCATGGGAGCCGAGGCAGACGCGTTCTGGAATATAGGGGGCGCCGGTAGCATCCTACCCATGTGTTGCCTCAACGCGACGCTACGCGATTATGCCCGCTTCGGCCGGCTCTATTTGGAAGGTGGCGCGCGCGACGGCAAACAAATCGTCCCTGCGGAGTGGGTCTCTGCCTCTGTCCGCCCCACCGCTGCGCATCTGCAACCGGGCGACAATCCTGCTTCATTCTGGACCTTCGGCTACGGATATCAATGGTGGATACCAGAGAACCCACGCGGAGATTTTCTGGCGATCGGCATCTGGGGCCAATACATCTACGTGGACCCAACTCTCGGCATTGTCATCGTCAAAACCAGCGCCGATCCATTTTTCGACGACAACGACCACGAAACCGTTGCCGCATTCCGTGCGATTGCGGCGTCAGTGGTTCGTCCTACACCGTAAGACGTTCTCAGCCGACGAACGAAGCGCTGAGATCAAAGGGCAGATTCGTCGGGTGGTTGGCCGAGCAAATACGCGCCGACGGTTTCAAGGTGCCGCCGCTGACCTTGGACTTGCTGCGTCACCGTACTGATGTCACGGAAGCGGCGTTCCAGTGGACTTGATTTGAAAATCGCGGTCGCGCCGGCGAGTTCGTAAACCCGGTCCGCAACATGCTTCGCGTGGTGGATCGCAAAGGTCGTCGCGAGGCGGATGCGCATGCGGTGATCGAGCGTGATACGGCCGGTCGACGATACTTCGCGCCAGATGTCCGATATTTCGTCGACCAAAAAGCTACGTGCCGACCCAAGCCGGGCGTGAGACTGGCCAACCTCCGACTGGACGACATTATTCTCGGCGAGCTTCTGGCGCGCGAGGCGAGGCGTCTTGCCACCGGCCAGCTCGATGAAATCCTCGTGCATGCTGCGCGCGATACCGAGTGCGGTCGCGGCAAAGCCGATCGCATACATATTGCTGGTCTTGAATTGATAGAGCGGTGCCTCGTACCGCCGCTCTTCTTTCACGTCGCGCACGATTGAATGGTCGTGACGGACATGATGATCAGTGAGGTCGAACTGATCACTGCCGGTGCCTAGCAGCCCGATCACGTCCCAAATGTCGGTGAACTGGGTCTCCGAAACCGGGATCAGCATCGTGCGTTCAGCTTGGCTGCCATCATCAAGCACGCGTGGGCTGCCGTCGGCTTCGACAATTTTTACGTGCGCACCGAGCCAAGTCGCATGCCGGCCGCCGCTCGCAAACGACCACTTGCCGGTGACCCGATAGCCCTCGCCCTCGACGACTCCTTTGCCTGGGCCAGGTCCCCACGCCAATACGGCTTTCGGGTCATCGCTCCAAATCTTGGCCGCCACCGGCGCATCCAAATAGGCCGCGGCCATGGTGCAGCCATTGCCTTGGCACAAACACCACGCGGTGCTCGCATCGTGACGGGCGGATTCCTCGATGACTTCGAAAAATTGCGGTGGCGCCAATTCGGCGCCGTTGAATGGTTTCGGCAGAAGCAACCGGAACAAGCCGGCCTCATGCAGCTTGTCCATGAGGTGGTCCGGGAGTTTGCGGTCCCGTTCGCCCTGTTCGGAGCCCGCCGCGATATCCGGCGCCAGTTTTCGAACCCGCGCGAGGTAATCAACCTCCGCTCCGGACTCCTGTGAAAGGGATGAAACCGTCGCCGCCATAGCCATCCATGCCCATTGGGCCGCGCCGAAAAGAACCGGGCGGCCTCAGATTTTGCCACCCGCAGCATAGGGCGCGGGGCGGCTCCCGTGAACCACCCGGTCCGCAATGGTGGTGCCGTCGCCGTTTCGTTTTGCTTTCGACACGAAGAAACAACAATTTCAACCGGGGCATTGAAACCTTTCCTCGGGACCCGTGTACCCCTGAAACAGGCGCGGAAATTCGGCCCGTCGAAGAGGATTGAGGCCCATGGCTCTGGTGTCGGAAAGGCTGGTTCCGAAGGTGACCGAACAAAGGCTCCCTAAGGCAGACCTTGATCAGCGCACGCTCTTGCGCCGCCATCTTGATGGCGACATAAGCGCGTTTCCGGCGCTTTTGGCGGCCTACCGGCGCCCCGTCTACAGCTATCTCGTGCGCTACGGCGTCGCCGAAGCCGATCGTGACGATTTGTTTCAAACCGTCTTTTTGAAGATCCATGCCGCCGCGGCCCGCTACGACGAGAGCCAGCCGCTTGCCCCCTGGCTATTCACCATCGTGGCAAACGCCGTGCGTAATCACGTGCGCAGCGGGGCCGGCCGCCTCCGATTGGTATCCAATGAAGACCCTCCGGATGCGCCGGACCCCGACCCCGGCCCCGAGCGCGTGGCGGCGGCGCGCCAAACCTTGTCGCGGCTCGAAGCGAAGGTGAAAGACTTGCCGGTCGCACAGCGCGAGGTCCTGCTGCTCGTCTCCATCGTCGGCATGCCGCAACATGCGGTCGCCGACGCCCTCGATATTCCCCTCAACACCGTGAAGACGCATTTGCGCCGGGCCCGCATGGCCTTGGCCACCGCGTTGTCTCCAAAAGATGCGCAAACCGAAAGCGCAGGTGAATCCCATGAGTAAATGCGATCTCTATCAACAAAGGCTGGCTGAACACGGACCAGACCTCGCGAACACGGATTCGGATTTGAAAGCGCATGTGCCGAGTTGTGCGGCGTGCTCCGACTTTGTGGCACGCCTGCGCCGTGTCGAGAACGAGTTGGCGTCCATGGGCGAGCTCGACGCGCCCGATGCTCTCGTCGCAAAGACCCTGCAGGCGGTCGAAGCCGCCACCGCGACCGACCGAGAGGCGACGACGCCCCATTACCGACGCCGCTATCTCGCCGGCGGGCTGGCCGCCACCGTCGCGGCGGCGGCGTGCCTCGTTTTGGTCCTGAACACGCCGGGCCTATGGCCCAATCTGACACGTTTGCCGACCGCCGACGGCGAAGCTGAGATGGTGCAATCACGCGAGCAGAGTGACGCGGCTGGACGGCCTGCCGATGCGTCGCCGCAGGCACTGACGCAACGTGATTCCAGAATTCGGGACCGGATCGGCCTCGCCGAGCAATACGCCGAAAACGCCAAGAGAGATGACTCGCTTGATGTCGCCCGACTTGCGGAAGAGATGGCGGCTATGTCGGAACTCGGCGGTGCCGCTGGTGGCAAGCAGGAATCCGACACGGGCAGTTTCGCGGATCTCGATGAGCTTGAAGCCGTGGCGGACTCGGCCATCGCAGTGACGGGGCAGGTGGCCGACGATGTCGCCCCGCCATCGGTTCGAGACGAGGCGGCGGCGGCAAGTCGCGCGGCGCGATGGCGCGAGGCCGAGCAACGCTTGCAAGTGCAACTCCTACCAGCACCGAGCGAAGGCAGCGGCGATCAGAACGTTCCCTTGGCGTCGGTCAACGAACCGGCTGTCGCCGCACTGCGCAAACCACCGATCGGCGACCGGCCTCTGCCGGAACCCGAAGATGTCGAGCGGCAACGGAAACTTTCGGAGGTCATTGAGACCGGGCCTCTTGTTGATCGGGCCCTCTCGCAGGACGAACGGTCTCGCGCGACGCCAGAAGAAGCCGACACTCTGGTCGCCGGGGCGTTAACCGAAACCGAGCGGAACGAGCCTGCGTTCTCCGAGGCTCGGCCCAATGAACTGCCCGACGTGGAGGCTTTGCGCCAGCTCCGCCATGCAGGAGAAGGTGCGGAAACACCGGCGCTCTTAAGCCGCTACGCGTCGCTGGACAATGTGAGCATCCAAGACGCCGTCGGCTATTGGTCGAATAGCTATATCCCGGGTGATCCGGCGATGCGCCTCCTGGCCGCGCGTCTCGAGGCGTGGGACCGGACCGGGCTCGGCGCTGGGCTTCGATTGGATCAAGCGATCCAGCCTGTCGTCCAACCGTTTGACAGCCCAAGCGACGCGGCAATCGCCGTCTACCTGAACAGCGATACGCCGGTCATCGACGGCCCCACACGCCTTCGCGTTCAGGTCGGTCTCAAGGGCGCCGAACAACAAGGTGGCCAAAGACCGGCCATGAACATCGGCCTGGTGGTTGATTTGCGCGACACCCCGCCGCCTGATGCCGCGCGGCGTATGCGCGCCGTGATCGAAGCCTTGGAGCGGGCGC
>JANQOH010000033.1 GCA_028289725.1 Alphaproteobacteria bacterium | reverse complement strand
GCCCAGGCACTCCTGGACCCCGGCTCCCTGGCCGGGGTCCAGGAGTGCCTGGGCGTGGCGTTGATGGGTTAATTGCAACGAGTGTGCGAGCCGACCTGGACGCCGGATCAGGTCCGGCGTGACGGTGTGATTGTGGCGAACTGGAATTTGATGCATGAGCGTGACGGTCTGCACCGGGTTTTCGCCGTCCGGATATCGTTTGTATGGCAAGCGATTTCTCGAGACGTTCGATCGGCATTGGCCGCGCGCGGTCGAATTGGTGGCGTATACCGAAGAGCCGGTGGCGATGCCGCGTGGGGACTGCCGCTCGGTGTTCGACATTCCGGGCTGCGCGGATTTTCTGGAGCGGCATCGGGACAATGCGATGGCGAATGGGCGCGAGGCGCGGCCGGGATGGTCCGCGAAAGACCGGCGCGCGGGCTATTGCTACCGGTTTGATGCGTGGAAATTCTGCCGCATGGCCATGATTCCGCGTGACGCGGCGCGAGGGCTCGGCGACGGAATCTTGGTGTGGCTCGATGCCGATGTGATGACCTATCGCGACGTGCCCGAGGGATTCGTCGAGGGGCTGCTCGGCGATGCGGCGGTCGCGTATTTGGGGCGCGTGCCGAAACATTCGGAGACGGGATTTATTGCGTTTCGTCAGCCCGAGGCGCGGCGGTTGATCGACGCCTATGCGGATTTATATGCGAGCGACACGGTGTTCGACTTGCTCGAATGGCATTCGGCCTATGCGTTCGATCAGGCGCGCGGCGCGACGGGCGTTAAAGGGCGCGATCTGACGCCGGGCGGGCGCGGGCATGTTTGGTTTCAGTCGCCGCTTGGGCGCTACATGGATCATTTGAAGGGCGCGCGGAAACATGCCGGCGCCTCGCGCGAGCGGCCGGCGGCGTGATTTACGTCGGCTACGACCCACGCGAACACCTAGCAGCCGAGGTGTGCCGGTGGTCGATCCTGCGGCATTGCCCGGAGGCGCACGCACGATTGCTGAGGTTGAGTGATGCCGATGTCGCGGCGGTCTATCACCGGCCATACCGGCGCGAGGACGGCCAACTGATTGATGGCGTGACGGGCGCGCCGTTTTCGACCGAGTTTTCGTTTTCGCGGTTCTTGGTGCCGTATCTTTCGGACTATCGCGGCTGGCATTTGTTCGTCGACGCGGACTTTCTGTTCCGCGCGTCCGTGGCGGAGCTGTTCGCGCTGGCCGACGACCGCTACGCGGCGATGGTTGTGAAACACGATCACCGGCCCGACGAGACGGTCAAAATGGATGGCTGTGCGCAGACGGCATACGCGCGCAAGAATTGGTCGAGCCTGGTGTTGTGGAATGCCAAGCATCCGGCGAACGCGGTGCTGACGCCGGGATATGTGGCGCGTGCGTCCGGTCTCGATCTGCACGGTTTCGATTGGCTTGACGACGACGAGATCGGCGGCCTGCCGCTCGCGTGGAACTATTTGGTCGGCCACAACACGCCGGACCAATGCGCCGAGCCGAAAGCGGTGCACTTCACGCTTGGGGGCCCGTGGTTCGGCAGCGCGTATGCCAACGTCGCCTTCGCCGATGACTGGCGCGCGGCGTCAGCGGCTTACGTCGCGGCGTAATGCCCGTCCATAACCCTCTCCCGCGTCGAAGGAGAGGGCTTTGTTCCGCGCTCGATGTCACTTCCTATCGCGCCCCCCGTGTCACCCCGGCCGCCGAGCCGGGGTCCAGGGGCGGTGCGCGCAAATTGAGGCGATTACTCTCGGGTCTCTGGACCCCGGATCAAGTCCGGGGTGACACGGGGGGGAGGCTGTTCGGCTCAGCGCAGGCACAGACAATTCTCAAACTCCGCAATCTGCAACGGCCGCCAGGACGCGGCCCATTTCCCATGGGGATGACGAATGGCGAAACAATCCGGTGTCAACGTATTGCTGCAAGTGGGCCAAGGCGGCGGCTCGCCCGAGACCTTCACAACGCTGCAAGGCCAGCAGGACGGCTCGCTGAGCCTGGACCTGACCACGGCCGACATTACCGACAAGTCGAACGCGGGCTGGGGCGGCACGCTGTCGGTGCTGTCGAACGCGACGGTGAACATCAGCGGCGTCACCGACGTTGCCGATACGCAACTTGACGCCATGCGCACGAGCTCGATGAACCGGACGACGGGCAACTACCGCCTGCTGGTCGACGCCAATGGCAGTTATTACGAAGGCACGTTCAACGTCACGGCGTTTTCGGAAAACGGCACGCATACCGGCGCGGTGGAGTATTCGCTGACGCTGCAGAACGACGGCATCGTCGTGTTCAACAAACTGTAGGCGCGCATGAACAAGGCGCGAGGTGAAATCACGCTCAGCCTGGGCGGCCGCGATTGGGTGCTCAGACCGACCTTTCAGGCGCTGTGCGAAATCGAAAGCGCACTCGGCGAAGGGCTGATCGCGCTCGTGCGCCGGCTCGCCCAAGGCTCGGTCGGTGTGCGCGACGTGGCGGTGATCGTCCACGCCGGGATCAAGGCGGCGGACAAGAAACCGCCGAGCTACGACACAGTCGGCGAGATGGTGATCGAGGCCGGGATCGTCGGCTTGCTTGGGCCACTCGGGGAATTCTTGGGCGCGGCGTTCAGCGACCCTGACAGCGGTGACGATGGCGCGGCGGACGGCGGCTCATCGAAAAGCGACGCGGAGGCGGGCGCGGGAAACCCGACAGCGCCGCCGGATCCGAGCACCTAGACTGGCGGCGCTATATGGAAGCGGCGCTCGGCGCTTTCGGCTGGTCGCCCGAAACGTTCTGGGCCGCGACCTTCACCGAATTCCGCGCGGCACACGACTATCACTCGGGCGCGGCGGAGAAACGCGCGCGCCGTCAGGACTACGCGGTGTGGAAGCGAAGTGTGGAGTCGGGGTGAAGAAAGCGGGTTATCTTGATTCCGTTGCTTACTTCGGTTGAACGTGCGCAGACAGGCGAATGTCCTAGCTGGACTCAACGGCGTTGGCCCGATTGTCACCGGGCGTCCGATCCGAAGAGAGCAGTGCGTCAGGCTCCGGCTTTGGCGGCGCTTTGGGTTTGACGAAGATCGCGATGGCCAAGGCGGTGAACCAACCGATCCACATCCAACCCAATAATGTGTTGAAAACGAATATTCCCCAAAAATTTCGATGGTTGCGAAGTGCAGCAACAATGGACGGGGCATAGAAACAAGCGGCAGCCATGTTGGCCCATACGATAGAACTTGTGGCCCATTCGATAGGCGTACTTGCGGCCCACTCTGCGATGAACTCGATCATACCGAAGCACTAATTCTCAAAATGGCTATCAAAAAATTCTTGCCGATACCTTTTGGCTCGGTGGCGGCTTGGGCCACGGCTAACGCCTGTTGTCATTTCGCAACTGCGGGCATTCGAGCGAACATTCAAGGCGCTTCGATGCACGAATGTTGTGATGGCTTACCTTACCGGTCTGATCTTAAAGCGATTGTATGGGAACGGCGACTTGACTGGGCGCCCCAGGGTGTACGGATTTGTTTTGCCTGAAATCGCTAGAGCTAAGCTCACCACATAGAAAACGCCGGTCCATCCGAGCACAAGATTGGTCAGAAAGATCACACGAAAATCCGGATGCCGACGCAATGCTCCGATAAACGTCGGCAACAAAAACACTGGCAGCATCCAATAAAGGTCATCGCCCGAACCGCCGTATAAAACTTCAGTCCTTCACTGCGGGATCATCGGTTGACGGCGTTAACGGCGGTGGCGCGGCAACCGCCGGTTCAACCGGCTCGACGAGGACGGCCCAGATTAGGGCGGCAACCCATCCGATCGCGGTGCCGCCCAACAGGAAATTCAGAAGGAAAATGAACCAAAAGTGGCGATGGTGACGCGCACCGGCGACAATCGTCGGAATAAAATAAATGACTAAGAGGACTAAGACGATCAAAACGATCGCGACTGGGCCAAGAAATTCCATGACGTACCGTAAGCGTTGAATCTAGTTCACGAGGATCGGAATCCGTTCGCTATCCATTGGGTCTCTCGGGACTGACTTGGGCGGTTCGTTCGCGACGCGTGGACGGCGCAATCGCCCAGGCAAAACACGCGATCCAGGGAATGCCCACGACAAATGCAATAAAAAACAGCGCCTGCCAGACGGGGATCGAAAACAAGAAGACGAAGGCCAGAAGTGACAGGCAGATATTGAGAGTAAACAACAGCCAAAACCGGCGGTGCTTGCGAATTCGCGCCACGAAACTGGGCAGCAGCGAAAACGCCAACATAAAAATCAAGCCGGCCAGCAACCCGCCTGTCGATACCGAGTCAGATTCCATGGGCGAACATTACTAGAACAAAATGTGATTGTGAAGACTGAAGTGGCTACAACTTAAGCGTCGGTGGCGGCGGTGCACGGCGGCTTCTGCCTTCTGTGCAGCGACCTGCAGCGAGGTCTGCTCGGCGCACGACTATCACTCGGGCGCCGCTGCAAAGCGCGCGCGTGGCCAGGATCGCGCGGCGTGGAAGGCGGCGGTGGAGGACGGGTGAGGCGTTGAACAGTGGCGCCTAGCTGTCCGCTCCCGCGCTCCTGCCTTCCGAACCCCTTCTTGATGCCGGCGGTTCTGGTGTAGCGACGAAGTGAAGGGTGGGGACTTTGATCACCGCCCAAACAAGCGCCAAGACCCAAAATGCAAATGTCCAACCGAGAAATAGGTTGAGAACAAATACCGCCCACTTGTTCCGATGTTCACGGAAAAAGGCAACGATTGCCGGCAGCAAGTAAATCGGTAGCGCAAGTACGCCGGCAAAAATCACGTTCGTGACATTGAGCGAAGTCGGTTCCATAGCCGGATTTTAATTCGGCATTTCTGAATTGTATACAATCCTATTAATACAACTCTTGAGGTGTAAGTCCCGACAACGTCGAGTAGCTGAGCGGCTAGACTGGCGGGGTTATATGGAAGCGGCGCCGGGCGCTTTCGGCTGGTCGCCCGAGACGTTCTGGGCCGCGACCTTCACCGAGTTCTGCGCGGCGCACGACTACCACTAGGGCGCGGCGTCGAAGCGCGCGCGGCGTCAGGATTATGCGGCGTGGAAGCGGACGGTGGAGGGATATTGAGCGAGGCGGCTGATGGTGGTGAGACTCCAAAGATTGGATCTTGCTCTGTTCCTGCATGACGGAAGGGCGACTCTCGCGTCCGTTCTACGTTATAGGGATTCGATTTCTTGGAGATCGCAAGGACAAAGCTCACGTACCAGAAAATGCACGTCCAGCCGAGAAACAGGTTAACGAGAAAAATCGCGCGGAGATCCGGGTGCCGGCGGAATGCGCCAACGATTGTCGGCAGAAGATAAACCGCCGACGCCAATACGATATATGTGACCAGTCTACTTTCCATCCGGCCATTCTAAAGGAGCACGGATCGGTAGTTAAGGCGAAAGATCTTCAATTAAAATGAAGTGATAGCTGTTGCCCTCTTCTCTGTAGACAGCCCATTCATGGGTACTCAGTAAACCTGCGAACGAGCTGTCAACGAGTACTGCGTGCCACGGAGTACGACCGGCATGAGGGCGGCTTCAGATCCCAAATCCTTATTCTTCGCACGCCTATAAATGTTGAAAAAATCTCCTTTGTATATCAGCGACTAATCTGAAGCGCTCGTTCTACTCCGAAAGGTCACAAGGCTTTAAGTAAATGGCGAAAACCTCAGGTACCATACCGATTGATTTACTAATTTTCTTGATCGAGGAGATAGAAAAGTCTTTTCAAGAATTAGGTACTTCTATTGATGAGGTGAATGAAGAATTAGAATTGGCGAGAGCAATACAAATAAGGAGTATAGATGCTTTTCGAGATTTGGAGATACAACTTCAACAAGTCGTCGGCGTGGAATCGGATTTGGTCCGAATTCAAGAAGAACTGCTCACAATCTCAAACAGCACACGTTCCGAACTTGCTGCGACGGTCGACGCGTATGCGAGCCTTGCGCGCGGCGCGTCGCAATACGGCGTAAGCCAAGGGCACCTTCTTAAAGTCACGGAGAGTGTCAATCAGGCCGTTAAACTTTCAAGTTCCTCTCCGGAGGCGGCCGCTGAAGGGATCGCTGAATTTGAAGCCGCTTTACTCCTTGGCCGTGTGAGCGCCGAAAATTTTGAAAAAATCCTGCGTACGATTCCCGAGCTGGGCATAGCGATTGCGGCCGGGCTCGATGGCAGAACTCCCGCCCAAGCGCTCGAGCTTATCGAAACGGAAGGGCTGAGTGCCCAGCAAGCATTAGATGCGCTTGGGGCCCAAGCAAACGTATTGGACGAACGGTTTGCTACGCTCAAAACAACAATTCAAGAATTTCGAACCGTTTCAAACAACGCGGAACTTTTTTCAGTCGGTAGAGAGTCCGAGCGCGAAGGCGACACGCAAGAATTCTTGGATGATGCCGCCGAGTTAGCCAGTGAAGCAGTCAATAAAGCGGCTGAATTCAGAGAATTCAATAGTATTTCAGAATTATACGGAATATATTCCGAGTTATCTAAAGATTTAATCGAAAATATGGAGATGATAGAAGAGACTGAGAGTCTGCTACGTGAGAAGTTAACAATTAAAGATAGAAATACATTAGAAAAAAAATTGAATGCCTTAGAAATTCAAAGAATCGATTTGATTGAGAAATTTAATAAAAATCTCGATTCCGAAATAGAGAAACTTAACGATTTATTGCAGCAAATTGAAGATTTTCGTTCCCGGCCCGCGGGGCGCTTACCGGATGGAACTTCGGCGCCCGACGCTACGCAGTCCGGATCGACGTCAACGGCATCGGGCGGCGTTTTTTTTGCGAGTCTTTTGGCTCCGGACATGCAAGGTGCCGCCGGACAAGACCAATTGTTCGGGCGGGCGGACGATGACGCGCTGTCGCGTCCGTTCATCGATTCTGCCGCGGCGATTGAGGCTTGGGCGGATCAGATTGCGCGGGCGGCGGCTGAGGTGTCTGGGGCGAGTTTGCCGACGATCTCCGAGGCGCTGGACGAGAACTTGGTCGGCGGGCTGGAGGATGCGAAGGCGCAGACCCAGGAGACGCACGAGGAGACCGGGCAATTGTTCGACGATGTCGCGGGGCGGGCGATCGACCGGCTGGCGGACGAGATCGTCGATCTGTCGCTCGACATGGATAGTCTGAAAAAGATCGGGCGGCTGGCGCTGGAGGAGTTGAAATCCGGTCTAGAGGACTTGGCGCGCGAGAGCCTGGAGGAAGTGCTTCGGCTGTTGAAGGAAATCATCCTTCAGTTCATTCAAGTGGAGATCCTCGGCCAACAAATGTCCGCAACCCAAGGCGGCGCAGGCAACGGCGGCGCGAACAGCAAGGGCACGTTCTTTTCGCTTCTAGGAACTGTAATCGGCGCGGCATTTAGTGGTGGAAGCAACGCTCCTAGTAGCACGGGGCAGGTGGGGAGCGGTGCCGGCGGCGGAATAAATCAGGGTGGCTTCGGTGGTGGCCGAATACTCAGCAACGCAGAGGGCGGGACAATCCCGATTGGCCGCACGTCATTTGTGGGTGAAGCGGGACCGGAACTGGCGATGGCGGGCGCCGCTGGCACGCGCATTATGCCTTTGCGCCGGCCGTCCTTGCCGTCACAGACGACGCGGTCGGGCGGGGAGATGATCGTGATCAACCAGTCTTTCGACTTCAGCCGCGCGGATATGAACACGGTCGGGCAGTTGCGCGCGGAATCGGAGCGGATCAAGCGCGAGTCGGTGGCGCTGATGCGCTCCGAAGTGCTGAAGGGCGGGTCTCTGGCGCGCGATATCGGAAAGCGGTAGAGCCCTTTCCGACCACACGTGACCACTTGATGGCGCGCCGGGTCGCGCCACCCGAGGCCGGGTGCCTTTTTCCGCCGGCCGCGTCGCAAGCCACTTGAAGTGGGCTGACACTGCGGCGTGGCTTGCTCCTAACCGTCGATAAAAATCATCCCGGTCAACCGGTCACGTGTGGTCGGAAAGGGCTCTCATGACACTCATCACCTTGCCGGCGACGCCGGGGTATCAGACCTCGTCGTTTAGCCTGATGACCAATACGCAACGGTTCGTTTCGCCGTTGGACGGCACGTCGCAGACCCGCGAATTGCCGGGCGCGAAATGGCGCGGCTCTTACACCCTGCCGCCGATGCCGCGAGCGACGGCGGCGCCGTGGCTGGCGGCGCTCGCCAAACTGCGCGGCGGCGCGAACCGCTTCAAGGAAGGCGATCCGGATTGCCGCACGGCGCGCGGCGTCGCCACGGGCACGCCGCTGGTCAACGGCGCGGCGCAGACCGGCGCGTCGCTGATCACCGACGGCTGGACGGCGGGCCAGACCGGAATTCTGCTGGCTGGCGACTATATCGAATTCACCAATGGCAACGGCAACGCGGCGCTGCATTTGGTGGTCGCCGACGCGAATTCGGATGGATCGGGCAACGCGACACTCGCCATCGAACCGCCAATCCGAACGGCGCCCGCGGACAACGCCGCGATCGTCGTCACCGCGCCCAAATGTGAGATGGCGCTGATCGACGACGAACAAGCGGTGTGGCAGGCCGACCAGACCGGGCTGTTTTCGATCTCCTTCTCAGGGATCGAGGTCTTTACGTGAGCCGCGACCTGACCGCGGCGGTGGCGGCGGCCTCGGCCGAGGGGGTCATTCGGCCGTTTATCGCTGTCGAGCTCACCTTTTCGACCGGCAGCCTGCGGCTCAACTCGACCGACCGGACGCTGACGTTCAGCACCGGCGCGAGCCCCAGCGACGACTTTTTGGGCGCCGGGCAGATGGGCGCGATCTCGGTGGTCGAGGAAAGCGCCGAACTGAAGAACTATTCGATGGATATGGAGCTGCGCGGCATTCCCAACGACATCGTGTCGCTCGCGCTCGGCACCGATTATCAGGGCCGGCCGGCGCGGGTTTGGATGGGCTTGCTGGATGCGGATTACACCGTGATCGCGGATCCGACCATCGTGTTCGATGGCTTGATGGACAGCATGGGCGTGAAGCTCGGCGAAACCGCGACCATCGGCGTGCGCTGCCAATCGCGGCTCGCGCGGTGGGAGGAGGCGGAAAACACGCGCTACACCAACGAAGAGCAGCAGGCCCAGTTTCCGGACGACAAGGGCTTCGAGTTCGTTTCGCAGATGGTGGAAAAAGAAATCGTCTGGAAAGTCGGGTGAGGCGCCTGGAAGACTGGCCGACGCAGCTCGGCCGGACCATCGATGCGGCGATGACGAAAGAGTTTCAGTGGGGCGCGCATGATTGCTGCTTGTTCGCCTGCGACTGCGTGGAGGCCATGACGGGCGTCGATCCGATGGTCGAGTTTCGCGGCGCCTATGCATCGAAGCGGGAGGCGGTCCGAGCGCTCAAAGCGCGCTATGGCCCGCTTTCGGAAACGGCGGAAACGATTGCCAGACACCTGGGCGCGCCGCGCGTCGAGGCCAATTTCGCGAAGCGCGGCGATATCGGCCTGATACCGACGGAAGACGGCGACGCCTTAGGCGTTCTGTACGGCCACGCGTTTTATGTGCCGGCCGCGGTCGGCCTCGCGCGCTATCCGGTACATCACGCCTTGAAGATTTGGTCGGTCTAGATGGGACAAGCCACCGCGGCGATCTTTTGGCAAGTCATCATTGCCATCGTGCTCACGGTCGTGTCGTCGATCATCGCCGGCAAACCGAAAGCGCCTGGCAAGTTCAACCTGGCGGATCAGGAGCGACGGCGGACCGATATTATTCGATCGTCCAACGAGCCGAGGCGGGTAATTTACGGCGAGCGCCTGGTGTCGGGCGTGATGGTCTACGCCACCACGACCTCGAACGACGCGCTGCTGCATTTGGTGATCGCGGTTGCCGCGCATGAAGTGCACGACATCGGCGACATCTGGATCAATGATCAGCGCATTCCGGCGCGGTCATTCGACGCGGACGGCAATGTGTTCGAAGGCGATTTTTTCGTTAGCGGGACATCTTATGTCCGCATCAAGAAACACCTGGGCAGCAGCACACAGGTTGCCGACCCGGATCTGGTCGCCGAATCCGCGGAATGGACCGCTGATCATCGCCTCCAGGGCATCGCCTACATCTATGTGCGGCTGCGCGGCAATCAGACGCTGTTTTCGAACGGCATTCCCAATATTCGCGTGCTGGTCAAAGGCAAGAAAGTCTTCGATCCGCGCGACGCGCAGACGCGCTACACGACAAACCCGGTCTTGTGCATCCGCGACGCGCTCGTCAACGAACTCGGGCTCGGGCTCGGGCCATCGGAAATCAACGACATCGTCGCGATTGCGCAAGCGAATATCTGCGACGAGCGCGTCGCTCTCACGATGGTCAGCGATCAATTCACCGTGGATGATATCGGCGACGACCGGCTGATCCTGTCGACGCCGGCCGAGGCGCTTCGATGGAAGACCGGCGACGGCGTGACGATCACCAACGACCAAAGTCCGGCGGATTTACCGGGCGGCACAGCCGAGGGCGATTACTTCTTCATTCGCCTGGACGACGGGCGGTTCAAACTCGCCGCCAGCCATCAGGACGCTTTGGAAGGTGTCGCGCTCAACATCGATCAGGTTTCGCCGGTGACCCTCGGCAGCGGCGTTCACACGATCCAACTGAACGATCAGGTCCGCTACGACCTGAACGGCATTTTCGAGAAAGAACGTCCGCCGCTGGACATCATCGAAGATATGGCGACGACCTCGGCGGCGCCGGTGCTGTGGGCGGCCGGAAAATATGAAATCTACGCAGGTGCGGCGACGCCGGCGGTGACCACGCTGACCACCGCCGACTTGCGCGGTGATCTTGAAATGCGCGCAAAGCCCGAACGGCGCGAATTGTTCAATCGGGTCAGCGCGACCTTCGTGAACCCGGACAATTTCTTTCAGCCGTCGGACATGCCGCCGGTGGAGAACGCAACCTATGTCGCGGAAGACGGCGGTGATGTGCTCAACCGCGACATCGAGCTTGATTTCACGACGGACATTACGCGCGCCCAAAGGGTTTCGAAAATTCACCTCCAGAAAGCGCGTCAGGGCATCACGGTCAATCTGCCGTGCAAATTTACTGTGCTGACGGTGCGCGTGTGGGACACGGTTTTGGTGACCATCGATTATCTCGGCTGGTCGTCGAAAAAATTTCGGGTCCTGGCGGTTTCTTTTGCCGAGGATCTGGGTGGCGTCGATCTCACGCTCCAGGAAGAAGCCGATACCAGCTACGACTGGAACTTCGGCGAAGAAACCACGATCGACGCGGCGCCCGACACCAACCTACCAAACCCGTTCAATGTCGGTGCGGTGTCCAACCTGAGCCTCGAGAGCGGCACCAATCAGCTGTTGTCGATCGGCGAAGGCTCGGTGATCAGCCGTATCAAGGTCACGTGGACCGAGCCGGAAACGCCCTGGGTCTTGCAGTACGAAATCCAGGCGAAGAAATCCACCGACGCGGCTTGGACGACTGTCGGCGTGACCGCAAAAGGGCAGACCGAGTTCTTCGTGGCGCCCGTCGAAGACGCGCTGGCCTACGACGTGCGCGTCCGCGTGATGTCGACCCTCGGCGGCTTCGGCGCGTTTACGACCGCAACCAACCACACGGTCGTCGGTAAAACCGAGCCGCCGGTCGGCGTCGATACATTCACCGTGGTGCGTCTCGCCGACGGCACGCGGCGTTATAGCTGGACGCAGGATCCGGTGCCCGCCGATGTGCGATCGGGCGGTGGATACAAGATCCGCTATGCCGCGGGGATCACGTCCGACTGGGACGCCATGACCGCACTGCATACGGGTCTGTTGCTGGCATCGCCGTTCGAAAGCAACGAATTGGCCGCAGGGACTTATAGCTTCGCCATCAAAGCGGTGGATTCGAGCAACAACGAGTCCACCAACGCGGTGTTCACCACGGCCACATTGGGCGATCCGCGTTTGCGCGGGGTCTTGTTACAGCGTTTTGAGCACGAGCTTGCGTGGCCCGGCACCAAGACCAATTGCTTTGTGGTCGGCTCGCAATTGGTTGCGGACACGTCGCTCGGCATCGGCGATCTGCCAAGTACGATCGGCGGATTGGCGCCGACTATCGAAGACATGGTGCCGCGCACGGCGCCGATCGCCTACGAAACACCGGAAATCGACCTGGGCACCGATATCAGCTTCACGCCTTTGGTTTCGCTGGCCGGCGTCGGCGACTTCACGATCAGTATGAAAACCGGATCCAGCGCGGATGGCAGTGTGGTTGGTGATTACGACGCGCTCGAACCGACCAGCTTGAAGCGCTACGTCCAGTTCCGCTTCGAGGCTGACAGCGCAGCTTCGCCGAACAGCGCGCTCCGCTTCGACACCGCGACCATCCTGCTCGATGGCGAGTCGATTGTCGAAGATTTCGAGGATCTCGACACGGCCACCGAAAGCGCGAGTTGGTTCGAGCGCTTGGGTCCGGGCCACTTTCGCGTGGCTTCGAAGTCGGGCGAACTTGCGTCGATCACATCAGCCACTTTGCGGGCGATTCAAAGCGCCGGTATGGCGCTCACTTGGGAGCTCGTCGGCAAGAATGTCGCCTTGGGCGGCTCGCCGACGCAGCTTGGCGCAGAGTTCAAAATCCACGATCCGATCGGCAGCCCATCCTTGGTTGACGCCGTCGTGGACATCGAGTTGAAAGGACCGAAAGCAGGCTAATGGCTACATCCCTACCTGCCAATGCGAGTAAGGACAATTCCGACTCGGTGTTGGACGATCCCGAGCTCGCGCTCCTGACCGACCTCGCCGGCGTTATCGAAAAATTCAATAGCTTGAAAAGCGCGTTGGGCGCCGCCGCGCTCTACAATATCGCCGAAGGTTTGGCGACGGCCGCGCAGGCCGGCGGCACGCCCGACGATTTGCGAACGTCAATTCCGGTATCGGGCAAGTCGAGCGCCTATACGATCACGACGACGGACCGGAGCAAGTTGATCCGCGCCACGGGGGCAGGCGGGTTCACGCTATCCTTCACCGCTGCGGCAACGCTCGGCGACGGCTGGTACTGCTTCGTGCGCAACGACGCGACTGGTACCGTCACGCTCGATCCCAATGGTGCCGAAACCATCGATGGCGTCACCACCTTGTCACTGGATGCCGGTCAGTCGGCGATGGTGTTTTGCAACGGCAGCCTGCTGGTCACCGGCGGTCCATGGAACATCAACCGCCTGGAAAACATGACGGCCGGCTCGCCCACCACCACCGTCGACGCCGACAATGACGAACTCCTCATCTACGACGCCAGCGACGGCCGACACAAGAAAGTGAATCCGAGTGCGCTGGGTGTCTGCGCCGACTATATACAGATCCAGGACCAGAAATCGGATGGTACTAACGGCGGTTCCGCGTCATTCGGTGCATGGACAGCTCGCGATCTGAATACGAAAGTTACCGACACGGGCGGTCACGCATCGCTATCATCGAACCAGGTTACTCTTGGCGGTGGGACATACGAAATCGAAGTCTGGTCCGCATTCTATTTGACTGGAGGCACGCGGCTCCGCTGGCGGAATGTGACGGATAGTACGACAGAGGTATCCGGCATGTCTGCGGACGTCGGCGGCGCTAATACCAACTCCGGGCAATTCTGGGTCCCGTTACAGGGTCGTTTCTCCATTGCAACCCAAAAGTCTTTCGAGTTGCAATATTTCGCCAACTCCGCGACGTCAACAAATGGCCTTGGATCAGATGATGCGCAATCTAACGGCGTTGAAATCTACACTGATGTCATCTTACGCAAAGTCGCTTAGCTTTAGCTGCTCTAGAAGGTCTCAAAGCCAAGTTGTCCACGCACTTTAAGCGCGTCGGCTCGCGTTGTCTTGATTGGACCCCAGGCTTCACCATTCGGCTGCAATACTGCGCTGAGGATACCGGGCAGATAACGAGCAAACATTACTTTCGTGACGACCTCCGTCATTTCGCGCAGCTCTATGGGACCGGCCCACTTCGGTATTGAGAAACGATAAACGTCCAATATCGGGCCATCATCCACGTTCTTTCCCATCACATGGAGCGTCGCTCCGAATTCCTTTGCCCGACGATGTATTGCCCAGTGATGTGGGTCACGGCCCGGAAATTCGGGCGGACCGCCGTGGAAATTATACGCCGTACTCACTGCACGTAGGGTCGATTCCGGGATGATTACCCCGGTGTTGTACCCAACTAGTATTTCGTCCGCGCTAATCATCGTTGGATTGGGGAGACCATCAACGTCATGGACAATCTGAGGCTCTATGGAATTCGCTACCAGCGTTGGCTGAAGCGAGGCCAAAAAGCGTTTACCGGTGACCAAGATCATCTGCAGTTATGATAGCCGCGGCGAGATAATGGCTTTTGCCAAGGTATCTGCCGGTCGGTCTCACTATCGCGGAAAGGGACACAGGAAGTTGTGCATGTCCAGGAACTATGGGGAGCCAAGGCTTGGACTTCAACGCTCTTAAACACGCTAGCAGACTACACGGGCGTCGGTGCCAAATCGAGGGGGTGGCGGCGGGGAACTGGCGCTTCAACTTTCCTGGCTGTTCGCCCGTATGGAATCTGGGTGCATGACTGAGCCGAGTCATGGGGATCTGATGGCGCGGTTGGCGGTGTTGGAGATGCGGGCCGGAGCGTCGGAAGCGCACATTGGCGAAATCAAAACGGACTTGAAAGGACTTCGGCGGGATTTGCGCGGTGTTTTGCTATCCGCGGCGGAGGCGAAGGGCACGTGGTTCGGGATTGGCATCGGCGCGCGTCTCGCCTTTGCACTGATCATGGCCACATTTGGCGCCGGCGCGGTCAAGGCCTTTGAGTGGCTTAAGCAGATCTTGACCTGACGGACGACGGGTCAACGTCCTCTCGCGGAAATCGTCTGGGCTCAATTTTCTGGTCCGAATTCATTGTGTTACCGAACCGGTTTGAGCGGGGGAGCGGGGCTCCCCCGCTTTCTCTTTTTGTTGGGCGGAGAAGGATCAAACCGACGCCGTGACGGCCGTCACAGAACTAGGGAGATCACTAGGTTAGGGTGAAATTACCCTAATTGAACCAGCGCAATCTGGTCTTAAACCCTTGGCGGTGGAGATGATTATGCACCCTGACCTCTGGCGTGCCGAAGCGATTTTGAGGCGATACGGCATTGTATGGCCGCTCGAAACGTGTGATGCGGATCACGTCGACATTCTGGTCTGCGATGGCATTGGCGTTCATCTCGGATCGCCGGTCCGGAATCAGATCGGTGAGAAGACGGCGCCGGCATGCCACGTATCCGATGCTCCCAATGACCTAGTTCACAGTGCGTCGCCGCATCATGCGGTAGACAATGTGACGCTGGTGCGGTTCGGCAATTCAGGAGTATCTGATGAGAGTTGAAGTTCCGCATTCGGACGACGGACAGGGTCTCGACGTCTGCCGTACCGTAAAATCCTTAATTGACCGTCACGGGCCGGACGCCCGACTTGTAGCTTTGCGCTGGTCCGATTGCGCGACACGCGCTGGCGATCCCGCGCGCGCGGCGGCGTGGCGACGTGTCGTCGACGCCATTGCACGAGCGGATACGCTGCGCTCGTCGCTGAGAACCTATGAGCTGAAGTGTTTCTTTGGCGCGCGTGCCGCCTGAAAAATATCATGCGGCTGTCGCGCCGGACGAAATTGGGCCGCGAGCGGCGTGCAACGGACAAACCCAATTCATGCACGGATCGGCGTTAGCCTGTCGCCCGTGAACGCCCCGAAAGGGTGCCATCCAGGCGTTCCGCATCTGTCATACCAAATGCCTCGGCCAACAGCGCGTAACTGCGCCGACGGATGACTTCGTCGTAGGTCCAGGTAACGACGGCCATCTCCTGCACGCCAAGCTGATTGGCGAGGTTGGTGATTTGCCCCGCGACTTTTTCCTTGGTGCCGACGAAAGCTTCGTCGCGTTGACGTGCGAGGTTCGCTGATTCCGCAGCGCTAAGCGCGTGCGCAGCGGCGACGTCGGGCGGTTCTATGGCGGTGAACTGGCCGCGGTCACGGAAGATTCGCCAAATTGCGCGTGATGTGAAGTGGCGCTGCGCGATTTCGTCCGTGTCCGCGGCAAGCGCCCAAACACACAGGCCAGCGTGCGGCTCCGGATGACGTTCGCTCGGTTGGTATTGGGTCTGATAGATGTCGATGGCTTCCGCGGCACCCCGCCCGTCGGAGAAGAACCATGCAAAACAATAGGGCAGTCCGAAATGCGCGGCGACTTGCGCGCCATAATTGGAGCTGCCGAGAATCCACATCTCGGGCACCGTCTCGCCCTGCGGGTAGGCTTTGACGCTGGCAAATGGGTGTTTCTCGATCAACGGTTCGTCGGCGAGCCAAGCCAGCAGATCGCGAATGTCGGCGGGGAACTGGGCCGGGCGCTCGTTGGCCAGGGGATTGAGCGCGAAGGCGGTGCGGCCGTCCGAGCCGGGTGCGCGGCCCAGGCCGAGGTCGATGCGGCCGGGCGCGATCGCTTCCAACACGCGAAACTGTTCGGCCACCTTGAACGCCGAATAATGCGGCAGCATCACGCCGGCGCTGCCGACCCGGATACGTTCCGTCGTGGCTGCGATGGCGGATATCAGGATCTCGGGCGCCGTGCCGAGAATGGTCGGATGACTATGATGTTCGGAGACCCAAAACCGCTGATAACCAAGTGTCTCGCAGTGTTTTGCGAGCGCCAAGGTGTCTTGGATCGCCTTGCCGTGCGGCTGGCCGGCGGTGGCGATCGACTGGTCGAGAACGGAAAGTGGCAGCACACAGGGCTCCTGGCAGGGTTTGATCGGCGGTGCGCAGTCTAGCGAGAATGCTTGCGTACGCCAGCCTTGGCTTGCGGCTGGCTGCTTGGACCGGAAGTCGTCTAGTTTGAGCGACGAATATTTTCAACGGGACGGAGATCGATGCTTTCAAGCGACGCCCATTGCCTTGTAATCGGTGTGGGCCCGGGGACCGGGTTGGCCTGTGCGCGCCGGTTTGCCACAGGCGGGTATGCAGTTTCGCTCCTTGCGCGGCATGCCGGACGCATGGAGAGCTTCGCGGCCGAGATCGACGGGGCGGCGGGCTATGCCGCTGATATCGCCGATTTGGATGGCTATCGGAAGTGCCTCGATCGCATCGTCGACGAGCGTGGCTTGCCTGAGATCGTCATCTATAACGCGGCACTGGCGACCTTTGGCGCCTACACCGAAATTGCGCTTGAGGATTTCGAGCGCAATTATCGCGTGAACGCGGGCGGACTGTTGGTGACCGCACAGGTGCTCGGCCCCGCCATGGCCGAACGCGGGCATGGTGCGATCATGGTCACGGGCAACACCGGGTCGCAGCGCGGCAAGCCGGACTATGTAGGTTGGTCGCCGTCGAAAGCGGCGCAACGGATATTGGCGGAGAGTTTGGCGCGCGAACTCGGACCCCGCGGCGTCCACGTCGCCTACATCGTCA
The DNA here is from genome assembly GCA_028289725.1 of Alphaproteobacteria bacterium. Lineage (GTDB taxonomy): Bacteria > Pseudomonadota > Alphaproteobacteria > UBA7887 > UBA7887 > JAKZSU01. The sequence continues at coordinate 362 of JANQOH010000033.1, read as the reverse complement.
TCGATGCAATCATCGACATGCCCTTCGCGCGTCGCCGCCGTCCCGAGATGCCGGACGAGGTGTTCGCGAAACCGGATGATATCGCAAACGAAATATTCCATGTGGCGCATCAGCCGCCGTCGACACGGTCCTTCCTGGTTGAATTGCGACCGTTCGGCGAGATCTGGTAGGCGAGCGCGATGGCCGCGCCGCGACTTGTGATCGGGCGGGCATTAGCGGTTCCCCGCCTTTTGCGGTAGCCTTTGGCCGAGCGGGCCTTATTTCCGGTACTGCCGGACGCTGGGACGCTATGGAGGGACGCTCGACTTTGACCCGACCGCATGCATTATTTGGCCAGGGCCTGGCCGCGATGGCCTTGGTTT
>JANQOH010000030.1 GCA_028289725.1 Alphaproteobacteria bacterium | reverse complement strand
CGACCGCCCGGAAAACCACTGCTCGCAAGACGACCGCTCGCAAGTCGACGGCTCGGAAAACGACGGCTCGCCGCGCGGCGCCGAAGCGGACCGCGGCTCGCAAGACCACGGCCCGGAAGACGACCGCCCGGAAAACCACGGCTCGTAAGACGACCGCTCGCAAGACGACGGCTCGCCGCGCAGCGCCGAAGCGGACCGCTCGGAAGAGCACGGCCCGGAAAACCACAGCTCGTAAGACCACGGCTCGTCGGACTGTCCGCAAGGCTGCTCCGAAGCGCGCCGCGGCCGCTCGCAAGTCGACCGCTCGTCGCAGCGCTCCGCGCCGCACGGCCGCTCGCAAGACGACGGCTCGTAAGTCGACCGCTCGTAAATCGACCGGTCGTCGGACGACGGCCCGGAAGTCTTCCGCGCGTCGCAGCACCACTCGGAAAGCTGCGCCACGCAAGAAGGCATCCGGGAAGCCTGCGCCGGCACGGCGAGCGTCGCTCGCCAAACATGAAAAGACCACCACGCATTTGATGACCATTGCGTCTCGTTTGCTGGTGCGTTCTTTCTCCACGCGGCTCGGCCCCAAGGGCATTGGCTACGGCCAATTCCCGGTGCTGCTCCACCTGTGGGAAGAGGACGGCTTGACCCAGAAGGAACTCAGCAATCGCGTGCGTATCGAGGCGCCGACCATGGTCCGCACTCTCGACCGCATGGAACGCGAGAAGCTTGTCAACCGTAAGCGGAGTGACAGTGATCGCCGTCAGATCCACATTGTTCTGACTGCGAAGGGCAAAGCCCTCAAGAGCGCCTTGTCGCCCTTGACCAACGTTGTCGATCGGCTTGCTTTGACCGGCATGAGTTCATCCGATAAGTCGAATCTTGATCGACTGATGGGTCGGGTGATCAAGAACCTTGAGGCCGATCCGGCGGCCTAGCGGTAGCACAAAGCTGTCGTCCGCCCGCGAGGGCGATGCGGCAGCACGGAAAAAGGGCAGGCGCCGATGCACATCGGTGCCTGTCTTTTTTTTGCGCCCTGCAGTGTGTGCATACAGGCACGACGCGGCATCCGCCATCAAATGATCGCAAATGCCCGGAAACTGCTCTAAGAACCACACCATGTCAGACGAGACGGACCGCACACTCACCCTGATGCGTCACGCAAAGTCGGCTTGGGACTTGGGCATCGATGCCGACCACATGCGACCGCTGAATGAGCGGGGCCGGCGCGCGGTGCCGGTCGTCGGCAGCTATTTGGCGCAGCTCGGCTTCGTGCCCGACCTGGTTCTATGTTCGACGGCAACGCGGACGCGCGAGACGCTTGATCGGTTGCTGCGTGATTTTCCGGAGGCGCCGGAGATCCGATATGAGCAGGGCTTGTACCTGGCATCGGGCGAAACCTGTCTGGAGCGCTTGCGTCGTTTGGGCAAACGCTGGCGCCGGGTTTTGGTGATCGGCCACAATCCGGGTTTGCAGGATTTGGCGGCGCATCTCGTCAGCGAAGCGGACCGCGCGCTCGCCGGACGTATCGCCGACAAGTTTCCGACCGCCGCGCTGGCTTTTCTCGAATGCGCGCTCGAACAATGGAGCGAGCTCGGCCCCGGCTCGGTGCGCGCCGCACGTTTCGTCACGCCGAAGCAGCTTGTTTGATAGGAAAGATCTTTTTTCGCCGGTTGTGCTTGATCAGACCGACGGTTTGCACATTTAATAGCAAGTCATTTTTTCGGTCGTCCGGCGTCATCACGGGGCGGCCTTACGAATTCATCTTTGTGTGGCTCAGAGTCTTATTGTGGACGATATGACCTTTCCCGAGTCGTCGGCTGAGACATCCGATGCAGCCGACGAAGGCCGAGAGGTAGAACTCAAACTTGGACTAAGCGAGGACGCAGCGGGGAAACTCGGGGAGTTGCCTGTGGTCAGAGAGCGTATGACCGGGCCACCTGAGACCACCCGCCTTGAAACAGTTTACTTCGATACGCCAAAGCTCGACCTATTTCGGGCCGGCGTTTTCTTGCGGGTTCGCCGCAAAGGTGATCGTTGCATTCAAGCGTTGAAGACGCGCGGCACGGTGATGTCGGGGATCGAGGATCGCCGCGAAACCGAGATTGCATTGCCGAGCGCGCAAGTTCGTCCCGATCTCGTGACCGATCCGCCCAAGGTGCTTCTGCGCAAAAAGGTGTGCAAGCATCTTTCGCCGGTGGTCACGACGTCCATTTCGCGTACGACCTGGTTGCTCGATGATGACGCTGGCGCGCGGATTGAGCTCGCCCTCGACAAAGGGCGCATCGAAGCCGGTGGTCGAACGGCGCCGATTAGCGAAATCGAACTTGAACTGAGACGCGGTAGCCCGGCTTGTTTGTTTGAGTTCTCGCTCGATCTTCTTGAAGGCCTGCCATTGTTGCCGGGCGACGCAAGTAAGGCCGTGCGCGGTTTCAATCTGCTGGCGCCATCAGCGCCTGCGCCTGTGCGATCGGATGCGGTGTCTTTGGCGCCGGCAATGTCGTCGGATGACGCTTTTCAAACCATCGCGCGGTCGTGTGTCGGCCAAATACTCGCGAACCAACCGGCGGTCGCGGATGGTCGTGATCCCGAAGGCGTGCATCAAATGCGTGTCGGCGTCCGGCGTCTCCGGTCTGCGATGGCGCTTTTCTCACCCATATTGGCGGGCGTGGAAACCGAGTCGATCGCCGCGGAGCTGAGATGGTTTCTGGGGCGGCTTGGACCGGCGCGTGACATGGACGTGTTCCTCGCCGAAATTCTGGCGGCCCCACGTGGCTACTTCGCCGATGACGCCGCGCTGGCCGCGCTCGCGGACCTCGCGGAACGTCGAAAGGCGGCGGAGTATCGGCGGGTCCGCATGGTCCTTAAATCGCAACGCTATACGCGTTTGCTGCTCAGGCTCGGCCGTTGGATAGAACGGCGCGGCTGGCGCGAAGGCGCAGATACTTCGGCAGCGCGTGTCGGTAGCGGCAACATCGCGTTGCACGCCGCCAAGATGCTGGCAAAACGCCACAAGAGATTACGAAACGCCGGTCGCAAAATCGAACGCTTGCCGGCCGAAGACCTTCATCGCCTACGCATTCACGTCAAGAAACAACGATACGCTGTGGAGTTTTTCAGCGGCTTGTTTGAAGGGCCGGATTCGGGGCCGTATTTGCGGGCGCTGAAGTCGTTGCAGAATTCACTTGGATACCTAAACGATGCCGCCGTGGCTGAGCGGCTGGTCGACGAACTGATTACGCATGCCGCCAACGCCGGCGTGAAGACGCGGCAGGCGCGTATAGGTGGCGCAGTGCTTCGTGGTTGGCATGGGTGCGAGGTGGCGAGCCATCGTGAGAGCCTATTCAAGAGCTGGCGGCAATTCGGCCAGCACAAGATATTTTGGAAATAAGTGTCTTACTAAGCGTTCTCTAACATTCAGATTGTTCAAGGTCGCACGCCGCGATGGCGGAATCTGCTTCGCCGCCGCGAAAGGATGGCAAGCGCGCGAGCGGCAGGCCGGACCAGTTCAGGAGTCCGCCGGCCATGGCGAAGGTCAATCGCACATCGTCGGCGGGACCCGTTCCACGCAACCTCCCGATCCGATCAAGTGCCTGTTGAATGCCGCGATAAGTGGCCGTGCCGATGAGTTCGGAGGCATGAGCGGACGCGAGCGCGCCGGCCAAACCTGACGCGTTGATGGTGAACCGGCCTTCCGGCCGCAGCAATGTGTCCAAGGCGGCGCGGCCGTCCAAGGCCAGACGGAACGGCCCCCAGTCGATCGTGAAATCGGCGACGCCGATTGCGCCGTCATTATCGCGCCATGCGGCGGCGGACGCGGGCGCCGTTGCCGACAAACCATTCGCCCAGCCATTCAATGTGAGACCGTCGATCGTTGCGCCCAGAGGCGGCTCCAACTGATGCTCGTCGGGCAAGAGAACATTCGTGAGCGCCGCGACGAGACCAATGCTGTCGTCCGGGCGCTGTTCGACGGACACCGAAACCATTTCGGCTTGGGCTTCGGCACCTGGCGCCATCAAAGTCACGCCATCGGCTGTCGCACGCGCGGTGCGCACGACGCCTGTGTCGGACACCAGAATCTCCGCGTCTAGATTCCGCGACCACAAGGTGATAGCCGTGC
>JANQOH010000023.1 GCA_028289725.1 Alphaproteobacteria bacterium | reverse complement strand
AGCTTCTCGCTGGCGCTATTCCATCAAGCGATCGACCGACAGCGAGAAGCTTGTTTTGAGCTCGACAACGACGGGGTCATCCTCGTCGCGCACCGCCACCACGTCGGCTTCGTCGATCTCGCTTTTGACCTCGTAGCCTTGCTTTTCAAGCATCCGCTTGATCGGCGGATAGAGGTCGGTCTCGCGCAGTCCGTTCGCAGCCATAATCGTTCATATTGCTCGGACGCGCGAATTGAAGGCCCGCAAGCCCTGCGGTCAGAGGCGTGCTCGAGCACCTTGTCCACCGTTTCTTATTCTCGCGCTCGGACGTTAATCGGTCCTTACTACCTCCCAGTCGAAGGCCGAGGACAAGTTGATGGCGAATTGGGTTTGCTAATCCCATACGAATGGGAGCGGGGCGTTCGACGTCTCGCGGTACAACACTCGATAGTTGCAGCTTGACCCGCCGATATCTACTGTCCATCACCAAGTTGGCACACGAATGATCTGAGGCGGCCGGCAATGATGACGCGCCGATGCTCCGTTTATCCTGCCATCCACATAGGCCGTAGATCCGGGGAGATCTGTGTTTTCGTTTGGAAGCAATCGTCGCCGCGCACTGAAGAATGGCGCCGGCGAAATCGTCAAAATATCAACCGACGCGCGATCGAGGCACGAGCCTGAATGGTGGGGTGACACGTACCTCCTATCGTACAACCTCAGCCGTGGCGACAAGTCGACGGCAGTCGGTGCGTTACAGGCGGAAGAACGTGGCATGAATGTATCTCTGACGACCGCCGAGGACACAGTGACAGATGAGCTTTGGGAACGTTTGAGCCATCTCGGCTATTTCGAGGCGGAGCAGACACCGCCTGAGCTGCCGGAATCCATTCATTTGCGCGTCATTACAAAAAAAGGCAGGCAACCAGATATGTTGTATGCGTTTCTGATGGCGTCCCAAGCTCTGCTGAACGGCTCGAATGGTAAAGTGCAAGGCGTTAGGGAGTTTTCGAAAAAATTTTTAACGCTCAATTATCGATCGTTAAGCCTACCGGTCCTTGAATATCTACGTGCGACCTTCTTCTCCAACCAACAGGAGGTGCACGCGGAGCCTGGTGAACCACTTGTCGGACTTTGCGAGAGATTAGTTCGTGTCCGGGCCTTCGAAAAACTGGACCGAAGTACATGGCGTCCGACCGAAGAAAGCACAATGATTGCGCCGTATATCTTGGATACGTTCATCTACGAGAAATCTTGAAGACTTAGAGAATTTGTCGCCGTCAGGTTGACGTGCCCTTCTCGTAAGAGCCGAATTTGGTCGATCATACTGAGCAACAAAAGCATGTAAGGGATTAGCAATTGAGCCACCGTATCTCAGGCATTGTGACCAGCACCAAATATGGTGGCGCACTGCCGCATGTCGTTTTGGTAGGCAACTATCGGTTTTTGCCGGTCGACCGTCGGCGCGAAGACCGCTACGAAGACGCGCCGCTGGAACCCTATGGCGCGTATTCCGCAGGCACGCGCAAGTTGATCAAGGAATTATCCTTCGCCGGGCCGTGCGCCTATGTCGAGACCGATTTCTCAGTCGAAGGAGTCCAACGCGCCGAGGTTTGCCGTGATGGCGTTTTGGCAATGGGGCCGCTTCTGTCCTTTCACGGCTATCACAGCCCGTTCTTGGAGCGGCTGCACGAACAATATGCGGCTTTCACTATCGTTGATGAGGCGATTAACGACTGTCTGCGTGAGATCGGGATCTACCGGCATGAGGGTTTGGACGAGTTCGCGTCGGCGCGATTGCACGCCTATGACGACAATCACGACTTTCACGACGAATTTTTGCGCGAATCCCAAGAGCGTTGATCACACAGGCATTTTGCATTCGTTTTGCATGGTGTCGGCCGCGTTCTCATGGAACACTTGGCGCAACGCATAAGGGGAGACGCGCACAATGGCTTACCAGCTGATTTCCGGCGACAACCACATCGACTTGACCTACTGCCCGCCGGATCTCTGGTCGGATGCCGCGCCGGCGAAATGGAAGGACGCGGCGCCACGCTGCGTTGAGCGTGATGACGGGCTGCATTGGGTCGTTGACGGCCATGAAAAAGGCATGTGGAACGGGGTCGGGCCGGGCTTTCTGAAGTACCAAGAGGGTTCGTTCGCGCGGATCGACGAAATGAAGGGACTCGGCTTCGATTGGGATAATCGGCGCGGCGCCCAACCGCGGCCAACGACGCCGGAGCTGCGCGTCGCCGATTTGGACCGCGATGGGCTGGACGCCGAGATCGTCTATGGCTGCCTGATGATCAACGAAATGATCGCGGATGGCGACATGCGTCTGTGGGCGGACCAAACCTACAACGACTGGGTCGCGGACTTCGCCAAACGCGCCGACCCGAACCGCGTGTTCCCGCTCGCCGTCGTTCCCAATCACGATCCGGAGGCGGCGGCGGCGGAAGTCCGGCGATGCGCCAAGCTCGGTTTGCGCGGCGGCGACTTGGCGTTCAAGAAAATGGGGCGGCCGCTCTGGCATCACGATTGGGACGTGCTTTGGCAAGCGGCCGCTGAGTGCAAGTTTCCGATCTCGTTCCATTCAACTGGGTTCAAGGGCCTGCGCGCCCCCGATACGCCGGAGATGGAGAAAGAATACTTCGTTGAGTTCCGACTGGTGCGTTCGGCTCTGTTTCAGCTCGACACCATGGAGGTGTTGGTATCGCTGTTGACTTCGGGCGCGTGCGAGCGGTTCCCGGATTTCAATTTCGTGCTCGGGGAGTCCGGCGTGACGTGGCTGCCCTATGTCTTCGACCGGCTCGACACCGAATATCACGACCGTGCGCGCAGCCTCGGTTTTTCGATGAAGCCGAGCGATTATTTTCGCCGTCAGGGGTTCGTGACCTATCAGCAGGACAAGTATCTCGAGCCCATCGTGCCGTTGATCGGCGAGGACAACATTATTTGGGGCGCGGATTATCCGCATCCCGATTGTCTGTGGCCTGAGTCGAGCAAGATCCTCGACCGCAATCTGGCGGCGTTCTCGCCCGAGGTGCGCAAGAAGATCACGCGCGACAATGTGGCGCGTCTCTACGGCCTGAACTGACGGACCGTCGGAAACGGGGAGGGTACTGATGGAAAAGAGACGATTCGGACGCACGGGCCTGGAAATGTCGCTGCTGACGTTCGGCTGCGGCGCCGTCGGCGGCCTGATGACCGCCGGGCGCGCGGCGGATCAAGACCGAGCGGTTGCCTGGGCGCGCGACAACGGTATCAATCATTTCGACACGGCCGCGTCCTACGGAAACGGTGCGTCGGAAGAAAATCTTGGCCGCGCGTTGGGCGGAAATCGCGACGATATCATTGTGAGCACAAAAGTCGGTTTGAGCAGCGAGGGCCAGAGCGACATTGCAGGTGCGGTTCGGACTTCGCTTGAGGCCAGTCTCGCGCGGTTGAAACTTGACCATGTCGATCTTTTTCAACTGCATAACACGATTGGGGATGCCGACGGCGAAAAGCGTCTGGACGCCAGCTCTGTGATCGAACAGGTGGTGCCGGCCTTTTGGAATCTGCGTGACGAAGGCAAGGTGCGTTTTATCGGCTTCACGGCCAATGGCGAAACGGGCGCACTTCATACCTTGGTAGCGTCGGATTGCTTTGATAGCGCGCAAATCTTTTTCAATTTGCTGGTCCCCTCGGCAGGCTCGGCGGTGCCGCCCGGCTATCCGGCGCAGGACTATCATGAGCTGTTGGCGGCGGCCGAGCGGCACGGGGTTGGCTCGATCGGTGTCCGTGTGTTGGCCGGCGGCGCGCTGTCGGGCAGCGAGGCGCGCCATCCGCTCGGCATGCCGGTTGTCGATCCGATCGGTTCGGACACGGACTATGCCACGGATGTCGGCCGCGCCGTGCGATTCGAACCGTCAGGCCCGGCGCCCGCGGCGATAATCGCAAGCGCGATTGGATCGTCT
>JANQOH010000009.1 GCA_028289725.1 Alphaproteobacteria bacterium | reverse complement strand
CACACGGTCTCTCGTTCGATCGCCGCGATCACCTCATCGACGGCTTGTGTCACCACGCCCTGATCTTGACCTTCGGCCATGACGCGGGCCTTGGGTTCGGTGCCTGACATACGCACAAGTAACCGGCCACTCTCGCCGAGAAGCTTCTCGGCGTGATCGATCGCGCCCGCCACATCACCGCGTTCCAAGACCTGGGCGCTGGCACACGCCACGCTCCGTAGGTGTTGGGGCAGGGGCGCGAACCGCCGGGCCGCTGTGCTTGCGGGCTGGTCCTGTGATGCCAGAACCGCCAATGCCTGCAGCGCGGCGACCAGGCCGTCGCCGGTGGTCGCGTGATCGGTCAGAATAATATGGCCGGATTGCTCACCGCCGACATTGTAGCCGTTGGCGCGCATATGCTCGACGACATAGCGGTCGCCGACACGGGTCCGCGCGAGGTGCAAGCCCAAATCCTTCAAATGAAGCTCGAGGCCAAGATTCGACATGACCGTGGCGACCACGCCGCCGCCTCTCAGTCCGTCCGCTTGGTGAAAATGCTCGGCAACCAATGCCATCAATTGATCGCCATCGATCAGCGCGCCGGCCTCGTCACACATGACGACCCGATCGGCATCGCCGTCGAGCGCAATGCCGAGGTCCGCCCTCTGTTCGACGACGGTCTGTGACAGGGTTTCGGTCGCCATCGAACCGCAACCTTTGTTGATATTGAAGCCGTCGGGTTCGACACCGATCGAGATGACCTCTGCGCCGAGTTCCCACAAAACCGTCGGCGCGACGCGATAGGCGGCGCCGTTGGCGCAATCCAAGACAATCTTTAGCCCTGCAAGGGTCATGCCCTTGGGAAACGTCGCTTTGGCGAATTCGATGTAGCGCCCCTGTGCATCGTCGAGGCGCCGGGCGCGGCCAAGATCGGCGGCGGGCGCCAGGGCGTCGCGTGCCCCATTCGCCATCAAACGTTCGATATCCGCCTCGACTTCATCCGACAGTTTGTATCCGTCCGGCCCGAACAGCTTGATCCCATTGTCTTCGAATGGGTTGTGCGACGCCGAGATCATCACACCAAGGTCCGCGCGCAGGGAGCGTGTAAGCATGCCAACCGCAGGCGTCGGCAACGGGCCGACAAGAATCACGTTCATGCCCATGGACGTGAACCCCGCGGTCAAAGCGGGTTCGATCATATAGCCCGACAGCCGCGTATCCTTGCCGATCACCACATGGTGGCGGTGGTCACCGCGCGTAAACACCCGCCCGGCCGCCATGCCAACCCGCAACGCAGTTTCGGCCGTCATGGGTTCCGTGTTCGCACGGCCTCGGATTCCGTCGGTTCCGAAATAGCTTCGTGTCATGAGCGATACGGTGCCAAATTCGCTGGTTTCAACAAACTCGTTGCATAGCGTTTTCGGGGCGGGCCAAGCAAGCGCGAACCGTCACCTATTGTTCACCCAGGGCCGACCATACGGCCCTAGCTTGCGCCGTTTCCGCCACATCGTGAACGCGCGCGATCTGAACACCTTGGTCCCATGCGGCCTGCGCCAAAGTGAGTGAGCCCGGCAATCGGCATGACGCGTCGTCGGCACCTGGTCCACCAAGCCGAGCGATTGTGCTTTTGCGCGAGGCGCCAACCATGATGGGACAGCCCAAGCCATGAAACATGGCGGCCCACGCGATGAGCCGCAAATTGTGCTGTGGCGATTTGCCAAACCCGAAACCGGGATCAACGGCAATGCGGTCACGCGGAATTCCGGCTTCAAGGCACGCCGACACGCGTTGTTCCAGGCTGTCATAGACGTCGAGCGCCGCATGATCGTAAACAGGATTGTCCTGCATGGTTCGTGGATCGCCAGCGCTGTGCATCAACACCACGGGAAGGCCGAGCCCGGCTGCGGTGGCCAAACTATCGTCGGCGTGGGTAAGGGCGGTCACATCATTGATCACCTGCGCCCCCGCTTCCGCGGCGCGAATCATGGTTGCGGGATGGCGCGTATCGATGGAGACCGTGCACCCGGCGTTCGCCAATCGCTCAATCACGGGCAAGACGCGTGCTTGTTCTTCTTCGACGCCAATCGGCGCGGCACCCGGTCGTGTCGATTCGCCGCCGACGTCTAAGATCTCGGCGCCCGAATCGCCAAGGCGATGCGCATGCGCGACTGCGTCTTCAGAGGAAGTGAATTGTCCGCCGTCGGAAAAGCTGTCGGGTGTGACATTGACGATCCCCATGATCCGGGGCCGGTCCATGGTCATGCCGGCGAACACAGCGCGCGAGGCGGTGAGCCGATCCAACTGGGCAGCCAATTTCGCGGCATCCTCATCGGAGAGCGATTGCTGCCACGCCGGAAGGTCATCAATCGGCAGCCAGGAAACCGATGCGTAGTCGCCGCGACGGACGATAATCTCGCACGCGCTATAGGCGATAGCGCCGCCTGCCAACGGTAGCGCGCGCGACGCCTCAATGGCGCGTGTGGTGGTTTCCCCGCGCACCAGTCCGACAGGACGCAGATAAAGCCCATCTGAAGCGGCGAAGCCCCGCGGTGGCGCGGGGCT
>JANQOH010000140.1 GCA_028289725.1 Alphaproteobacteria bacterium | reverse complement strand
CATACACTGTATTGACCAAGCCGCTCGATAGCGCTTCGTCCGCCGGCATGCGACGACCGGTATAAGCGAGCTCGCGCACCAAGCCCGCCGGAATCAAATAAGGCAAGCGCTGCAGGGTGCCGACATCGGCGGTCATGCCGATATTGATTTCTTGAATGCAAAAAAACGCGTTCGCGCTGCACAGGCGAATGTCGCACGCGGAAATCAAATCAACGCCGCCGCCGATACACGCGCCTTGCACCGCCGCAATCACCGGCAGCCGGCAGCGGTCGATCGCCGAGAAACTTTCTTGCATGTCGAGAACGGTACGCCGCAAGCGTTCGCCGCGCCGCCCCACATCCGCTTTCGGGCCATCGGGTTCCGTCACCTCGTCGAACACACTCAGATCGAGCCCGGCGGTGAAATGTTTGCCGGTCGACGAGATCACCACGACGCGCGCGTCCGCCCGTTCGTCCAGCTCGTCGAAGACCTGCACCATCTCGCGCCAGAACGGTAGGATCATGGTATTCAGCGCTTTGGGCCTATTGAACCGAACATGCGCAATATGGTCCGCGACCTCGAGGGTCAGGGTTTCGTAGGACGACGCTGCCATGAAGACCTCCCGAAAATGATGCGCTCTTATAGCAAGCTGCCGGAGCGCAACCAACGCAGAGCCCCAAACCGCAGGGCGCTACCATTGCCGCGCCCACCCCGGCGCGGTGATTTCCCTTGGCCTCATGGCGCTGAAATCAAATAAGTGTTCCGCTTGGACCGCGCCGTCTGCGACATCCGCCCGCCATAGCGCGCCAGCGCGCGTAAACACAAGGCGGTCGCCGTCCCAATCCGCCCAATTTGCGCCATCGAGCGGCAGCAAATCATCACCGATCTCGAGCCAAATTGTTTCCGCGTATGCGTTGCCTTGGCGCGAAAAATCGACCGCGTGCATCTGACGGAAGAGCGTGACCGGTTTGCTCGGATGTGGCTTCCGCCAGACTTCGCGCTGTCCGATGTGGCGCTCGGTTCGGGGGTCGATCCCGCGCTCCACCCTTTGCCACGCATCCAGAAGCAGCCTCTGCTCCCACGGTGAACTCTTGGCCGGACAACGGCCGATCTTAAGTCGCTTCGTGCGGAACCTAGGGTGCGGCTCGGTCGAACAGGTCACGTCCAGTAAAACATGCCGGTCCCCCTTGAACACGCCGCCGCCATACCAGCTACCAAGATTCGTCCACAGCGCAAGCGCCGTGAAATAAGGCGGCCGGGAGATCGCGGTCCACGCCTCGCCAATGCCGTCCGGGTCGGCGCTCCGGCCATGCTTCGCCGCGAAATACACGAACAGGCGCCCGTCCGGCGATAGGTCGCAACGGCGCTCATACACGCGGCCGCGAAACCACTGGCCCGGCAAGAATGTGTCCGTCGCGCGATCCCAATGCACCAACTGCGCCCAATCTTTCGGGCCGCGCCTCAAGATCACGCCTGTTGCCGCTTCGCGCGCCAGAAACACCGTCAAACGAGGCGGAAAGGCCGACATTGGTTTCGGTTAACTCAAAAATCGATGGGTCACGGGGCCGATATTCCTGGGGATCGCGTGAATCAGGCGGACACTGTTACTATATGTGGCTGAACGGACGTGACTGGGAGAAAGAGCCATGAGCGTCGAGGCCATTGACCTAAATCTCCACCACCAACCGCGCGGCCTGCGCGACCGCATCGCGTTCGGGTTCGTGAAATTCCTCCGTCTGTTTGCCGATCTCTTTTTCGCCAGGCGCTACGGCCACCGCGCCGTGGTGCTGGAGACCGTTGCTGCTGTGCCGGGCATGGTTGGCGGCTTGCTGCAGCATCTTCGCTCCCTCAGGCGCATCGAGGACGACCATGGCTGGGTCCGCACCTTGCTCGACGAAGCCGAAAACGAACGGGTGCACCTGATGACCTTCATTCAAATCGCCAAGCCGACGGCGATCGAGCGACTGATCGTCATGGTCACGCAAGCGATCTTCTACAACCTGTACTTCTTCATCTATCTGTTCTCGCCCAAAACCGCGCACCGGATCGTCGGCTATTTCGAGGAAGAAGCCGTGGTCAGCTACACGCAATATCTCGCTGAGATCGACGCTGGACGACATGAAAATCCGCCGGCGCCTGCCAGCGCGATCGCATATTGGGATCTGGCGCCGGATGCGACCTTGCGCGACGTGGTGATCGCCGTCCGCGCCGACGAAGCCGGCCACCGTGATGTCAACCACCAATTCGCAGACGCCTACGACACCCGCGCCGGCACGGAACCGTCCAAAGGGTAGTTCGGGACCGAAATTCGGCGCCGAATTACGGGTGCGCGCGGCCAGTTCCGAACCAAGGAGACGGCCGCTAGGTCAATCCAAGCGCCCAGACCAAAACATAGATCAAGTCCCTCGCCAAAGGCATGCGCTAGCGTCCCATCTTGGCGGGTTGCAAGAATTATACGCAAACGATTATCATTCGCAGTCGTATACCCGCCAAGCCAATGGCGGGAAGGCATCAGTCGCGGAGGGTTCTTTTATGAATATCAAGACGTTGATGGCGGCCCCGGCAGCCGCCGTCATGCTCGGGTTTGGGTTTGCGGCAACCGCGAACGCATCAGGGATCAATGCGGCGGCGGCCGAGGGCCCGAGTTCAGCGGCCGTCATCGCGCATTACGCGGATTTGGCCGCCGCGAAGTATGACGACTCGCTGATCACAGCGCGCCGTCTTCAGGACACCATTAATGCCTTCCTTGCTGCCCCCAGCAGCGAGGGCTTGGATGCCGCCCGAGCGGCCTGGCGTGTCGCGCGCAAGCCCTATCAACAAACCGAGGTCTATCGGTTCGGCAACGCCATCGTCGACGATTGGGAAGGCCGTGTGAATGCCTGGCCGCTCGACGAAGGATTGATCGACTATGTCGCCGGCGACTATGGCACGGACGGCGATGGCAATGCCTTCTACGCCGCCAATGTCATCGCCAATCCGACGCTTGCTATCAGCGGCAAAACGATTGACGCCACGGTTATCGACGCAAACCTCCTTCGATCGCTGCACGAGGTGGATGAGGTCGAAGCCAATGTCGCAACTGGTTACCATGCTATCGAATTCTTGCTTTGGGGGCAGGACCTCAACGGGACAAGCCATGGCGCGGGCAACCGGCCGTGGACGGACTTCTCGCTGGACCAATGCTCCAACGGCAACTGCGACAGGCGTCGCGCCTATCTCGTGGCCGCGACCGATTTGCTGGTCAGCGATTTGGAGGAGATGGTCGCCAACTGGCAGGCGGACGGTGCCGGGCGCATGGCGCTCGAAAACGCGTCGGACGCTGAGGGCTTGACCACCATCCTGACCGGCATGGGCAGTCTGTCATACGGTGAATTGGCGGGCGAGCGCATGAAGTTGGGCCTGCTCCTCCATGATCCCGAGGAGGAACATGATTGCTTCTCGGACAACAGCCACAAGTCGCACTATTACGACACCGAGGGCATCCGAAACATCTATCTGGGCCGCTACACACGCTTCGATGGACAGATCGTGGAGGGCCCATCTCTCTCCGATTTGGTCAAGGGTGTATCGCCTGAGGCCGACGCGGTTCTGCGTGCCCGTTTGGAAGCCACGCGCGTCGCAATGACCGCACTCGTCGTGCCCGCGGAAACCGGCCAAATGTCCTATGACCAGATGATCGGCCCGGACAATCCAGGCGGCAACGCCCTCGTCGAGGCGGCTATTCAAGCTCTTGTCGATCAAACCCAAGCGATCGAAGACGTCGTCGTTGCGCTCGCGCTCGATACGATTGCGTTTGAAGGGTCGGACAGCCTGGATAACCCGGAAGCCGTGTTCAACTAGGTCGAAGCTTGCTCACAGTTTTGTCGCCACGCATCGTCCAGACGCATCGTTATGAATAATCGATACCACACGACAATTTTGTCGCTCGCTGCGGGCCTATTGGTGGCAATTGGGGGGAACGCTGTACTTGCCGGAATGTCGCCCGAAGAACGCGCGGCGATCCTCGCGCCGACGGCGGACTTCTCGCAAGCGGAACGTTGGGAAACGCTGTCCGGCGGTTCGGCAACCAATCGCAAGCGCTTTGACAAGGATGCGTTCGCGCAACCCTCGGCGAACTTGTCCTTTGAGCAATTGAGCGACTTTCTGGTCGGGGACGGCCTGTTTCGCCGTCCTTGGGTCACGGCGCCCTCCTCCACACAAGCGGCGGATGGCCTTGGCCCAATCTACAACGCGCGCGCGTGCCAACGCTGTCATCTGAAGGACGGTCGCGGGCATCCGCCA
>JANQOH010000493.1 GCA_028289725.1 Alphaproteobacteria bacterium | reverse complement strand
AACATCCGTCTCTGGCGCCATACGGGGCTTTCACCGCCAAGGACGGCAAGCAGGTTTTGATTTCAATCCAGAATGAGCGGGAGTGGGTGGCGCTGTGCCAGCAGGTGCTGGAACGGCCGGAGGTGGCGACCGATCCGCGTTTCGATGATCCGGTCAAGCGTGTCGAGAACCGGGACGCTCTTGATGCGATCGTGGGCGAGTGCTTCGTTCAGTGGCCGCGCGCGGAACTGATGGAGCGATTGGTCGCAGCGCGCATAGCATGCGGCGCCTTGAACGATATTGGCGACCTGGCGGACCATCCGCAGCTACGCACCATCGGCCACCAAGCGCCGTCCGGCCCGGTCGAAGTGATTGCGCCGCCGGTTCTGATTGACGGTGCCGCGGAAACCTATCGGCCGGTCCCGAAGCTTGGCGAGCACTCAGAGAAAATCCGGGCGGAGTTCGCGCCATGATCGGCGACGGGATCACCAGTTGGGTCGGACGCACCCGCGAAACGGAGGATCTGATCGCGCCGTTTCAAGCCGCCGGTATGGCGGCGACACTCGATTATGAAAACTCGCCCGGCGCAGGCGATGCGCTGCCGCCGGGCTGGCACTGGATATACTTCGTCGATACGCCGCGCGAATCCGACTTGTCGGAGGACGGTCATGAGAAGCGTGGTGCGTTTCTGCCGCCGATCGATTTGCCGCGTCGGATGTGGGCCGGCAATCGCTTGCGGTTTCACAAGCCACTGCGGCTTGGGGAACGTGCGACGCGCAAGTCCGAGGTCATGTCGATCGAGGAGAAAGATGGGCGACAAGGCAAGCTCGCCTTCGTCACGGTCCATCATCGGTATTCCGGGACGGACGGATTGGCCTTGGAAGAATGGCACGACATTGTTTATCGGGCGCCGCCAGCGCCTGACGCCGCGCCGCCGCGTGCGCAACCCGCGCCAATGGACGCCGTTTGGCGTCGCGAGTGGATGCCGGACCCGGTTATGCTGTTCCGGTATTCGGCTGTCACGTTCAACGGCCATCGCATCCACTATGACCATCCTTACGTGACCCAGACCGAGGGCTATGATGGTTTGATCGTACACGGTCCGCTGACTGCGACCCTGTTGCTTGATCTCATGGCGCGGGAGCAGCCGGACAAGGCAATCAAAGAGGTTCGGTTCCGGGCGATGCGCCCGGTTTTCGCCGGCCGGCCGTTGACTGTTGAAGCAGCGCCGAGCGACACGGGCGTCGAGGCATGGGCGGTTGACGCGGATGGCGCGGTCGCCATGCGCGCCGCCATGACGTTGGCCTGAGGAAGAGTGGCACAATGCTGAAAACGCACGGTCCGACGTCGCATTCCTATTATTCGCAACGGCTCCGGCTGCATTATGTCGATTGGGGCAACGAAGGCGCGCCGCCTTTGCTGATGGTCCACGGCGGACGCGACCATTGCCGAAACTGGGATTGGGTCGCGGAAGCGCTGCGCGACGAATATCACATTATTGCGCCTGACCTGCGCGGCCATGGCGACTCGCAATGGATGATCGGCGGCACGTATCAGCTGACCGATTATGTTTACGATATCGCGCAGCTGATCCACCAAAGGCAACTCACGCCGGTCACGATCATCAGCCATTCTTTGGGTGGCATGATCAGCCTGCAATACGCCGGTCTGTATCCGGATCACGTCACCAAGCTGGTCGAAATCGAAGGCCTTGGATTTTCACCGAAAAAGGTTGCGGAACATTACGCGCGCCCGATCGATGATCGGCTTGGCGATTGGATTGATGCCTTACGAAAGATCTCCGGGCGGCTGCCGCGCCGCTATCCGAGCCTGGAAGAAGCGTTCCAGCGCATGCAGGACGAGAACCCGCATCTTTCGCCCGAGCAAGCGCGACATTTAACGATTCATGGCATCAACCAAAATGAAGACGGCACTTTTAGCTGGAAGTTCGACAACTACGTCCGCATCTTTCCACAAACCGGACTGAGCCAAGATCAGACTCACGCGCTGTGGTCGCGGATTACCTGCCCCGTGCTTCATATTCGCGGTACGGAGAGCTGGGCGACCGATCCGGATGAAGATGGGCGCTCAGTACACTTCCAGAATGCGCGCGTCGTGAATTTTGAAGGCGCGGGACACTGGGCGCACCACGACAAACTCGACGAATTCCTCGGCGTCGTGCGTGATTTCCTCGCCGCGTAGCGCTGCGGAGATTCACCCACAGACATACGCATCGATTGCTATCGGTGCATCGCGAATAGGGGGGAGCGAATGGAATTCAAGAAACTCGGACGCAGTGGGCTCAAAGTCTCGCGATTGTGTCTCGGCACGATGTTGTTCGGTGCGCAAACCGACGAGAAAACGTCGCAACGCATCGTCGATATGTCGCGTGACGCCGGCATCAACTTCATGGACACCGCCGATGTTTACAATCGGGGCGTCACGGAGGAAGTCGTTGGCCGCGCGATCAAGCGGACGCGGCAAGATTGGATTTTGGCGACCAAGGTCGCAAACCAATTCGACCCCGAAGATCCGAACCAGGGGGGATTGAGCCGGCGCTGGATTACGCAAGCCCTAGATGCCAGTTTGAAGCGCCTCGGTACGGACCATGTCGACATCTACTATTTTCATCGCGAGGATCTCGACACCGCGCTGGAGGAATCCGTCGCGGCCATGGGCGCCGCAATTAGGGCCGGCAAAGTCCGATATTTCGGGCTATCGAATTTCAGAGCATGGCGCCATGCCGAAGTCGTGCGCCTATGCGATGCGCTTGGCGTTGATCGGCCGGCGGTCAGCCAGCCTTACTACAATGCGTTTAATCGTATGCCCGAGAACGAAGTTCTCAAGGTATGCGACCATTACGGCATGGGGATCGTGCCTTACAGCCCGGTGGCGCGCGGGGTGCTGACCGGCAAATACAAGCCCGGCCAAAAGCCAGCAAAAGGCACCCGCGCCGGTCGCGGCGACGTTCGGATGATGCAAAGCGAATTTCGCGAAGAGTCGTTGAAGCTTGCCCAGAAAGTCGTGAAGCATGCCGAAAAGCGTGGCATGTCGCCGGCGCAATTCGCGGTCAATTGGGTCCTCGCCAATCCGCTGATCACCGCAACCATTGTCGGGCCGCGCACGATCGCGCAAATGAGGGACTACTTAGGCGCCTTCGACTACAGTTGGACGCAGGCCGATGAGGCTCTGATTGACGGTATGGTAGCGGCCGGACATCCATCAACACCCGGCTTTCTGGACCCTGCTTACCCTGTGGAGGGCAGACCGGTCTCTTCATAGCGGATGGGATAAGGCGGTTCGGCCCGACCGATAATGAATCCCGTGGAAATGCACCGAATCGGTGTCTAATAGACACCGATTCACCAGATTCGCGCATTTTTGGAATGAAATCGGATGTGTTCATCATGAATACAAAGGCGATTACGATTCGAACGGAAGACGAAACCATAGATCAAATCGATAGCTTGGCAAAAGCTATGGATCGTTCGCGCAACTATGTGGTCAATCAAGCGATGCTGGCCTATGTCGCGAACGCCAACGCAAAACCCGAACCCGCGTTGGACCCGCCGCCGGACGAGAATGGTGCCGTAGCGGCGCCTGCCGCTCCCGCGCCGGCGCCGCCTGAAGAGGTGCCCACGCCGAAGAAAGCGGCCAAATCATCGGGCAAGAAGAAGAAAGATAAGAAGAAAAAGAAGAAAGCGCGAAAGAAATCCAAAAAATGAGCGCGGTTTAGAAGAATTTGCTGCGGCAAGGTTTTAGAACCTCTCATCTTCCGCTTTGCGGCGTTCGCGCACCAAATCAGACTTATTCGGGAGCGGAGCCTTGAGCAACGCCTCAGCATCTAGGATCCCCTTACTCGTGTCCGGCCAATAGTCGCCGGCAACATCCGTGCTCGTCTCAGCGAGCAAGCGCCGAAACGCCTCAATGCGCTGCCAGGGTTTCGGATAGGCGTCATCCAACCGATCGCGATGGAAGGCCAACCACATCGCCGCGGCGGCGGCAACGTGTGCCGTTGCGTAGGACGTGCCATCGCCAAATCCATAATCGCCAAGAAGCGAGTTGCCTGTGCCAATCTTGCTATTCGCGCGATGGATGTCGTCGGCGGGCGCCCAGATATCGATGCTGCGTCGCGCCATACCCGGTTCATATTCGAACCAGACTGTTCTGTCCTCGCGCACGCCGCCCACGCCGATCGTGCGAGAGAATTTTCCGGGGTAGGTAACGCGGTCGACGATCTGACCGCCGGCGCCTACAACGATGACGCCGTTTTTGTAAGCGTGGTCGACTGCTTGGCCCATGTGCCGTTGACTGAACAAGCTCAGCACGGGTGTTCCCAGGCTTAGTGAGATCACCTCGCACGCGTTGATATCGACCGCATGACGGATGGCCTCGGCAATTCTCTTGCGCGCCGATTTCGACGTGATGACCACGTGATTGATGGCGCGGTAGGGGATGGTTGGAACACCCGGTGCGACACCAAAATAGGTTCCCGGCAGGCGCGCGCAGAGGACGCTTTGGATGCGTGTCCCGTGGCCCGCGGTGCCGTCGTAGTTGAGCGGATCGAAAGGGGCCGTCCCGCGTTCGCAGAGGTTGAGTCCGTCCGACACGTTCAGCACCGGGCTGTCATCCGTGTTCCACGGCCCGAAGGCCTCGTGACGTGTACAGCCCGTATCGATCTGCGCGATTTCAATTTCGCCCCAATCGATCGCGTCGGGATTGTCCGGCAATCGCGGCAGGAGATTCTGGGCCTCGCGGCCGTTGACCATTTGAACGTTCCAAGGTGTGGCGACCATGGTCCATTTCCTCGGTGTTGTTGGTGTCGGGTTGGGCGAACAAAGTGGCCACGCCCGTTTGTCATCCTAAGCGTGCTCGTGCGTGCCGGCATTGGAATTTTGACCTGCCCCGACAAACAGGCAAGCGGCGGCGGTCACAGCCAAGCCGGCAAAACGAGAGACAGCATGCCGTCCGGTTGGCGATGCTTCGTTATGGCCCGTCGAATGCCGGCACCGGGGATCGGCGCGCGCTCGTACTTTACTCGCACACTAGTGTCATGGTGCCGCAAATGTCGACTTCGCGGCAATTCGCATCCGTCGCCGACGCAGCCGCCGGCGTTGCGATCATGGGGGCGGCTTCACCTGGGATGGGCGTCATCGCACCCGGCTTCGTGTGCGCCATATCGACAGTGTCATCGCAGACTTCAACCTGTGCGCACACGCCGGCGTCGTCGCATTGCATCTCCGAAACGCAAGCGGCTTTGACGGTCCATGCCCAGAAAAGTGCCGTCGCAAGGGCGCTGGTCGCGAGCATTCTGTCCATCGTCGCCTCCCTACGACATCGATGCTAATCGATGGAGCGACGGAACTCGACGAAAGGACGTGCTCGCTCGCGCGCTTGTGATCGTTCTAATTCGGTCGCGGAAAGATCGACGCTACAGTCGCGCCGGGGCCTAAAGCGCTTCCTCCGGGATCGCCATCACCGTTTCTTTCGAGCGCATGATCGGCTTGGCAAGGGCGGCCGCTGGTGCGAGATACTGCTCGGCGAAGTATCGCGCGGTGTCGATCTTCGACGTATAGAAAGCCTCATCGTCGGTCGGATGCTCCAGCTTCGCCTGCGCCTTCAGCGCGGCGATCGCCATCAGCCAGCCACCGGAGATAAACCCCATCATGCGCATGTAGGGCGTGGCGCCGGAGGCTGCCGCGATGGGGTCCTCCTTAAAGGTTTCGACGATCCATTTGGTGACATGTTCGAGCGCCTCGACCGCCGGCCCAAGTTCCTCGCCGATCGCGTTCATCGCTTCATGATCGGATTTGTTGAGCTTCTCCACAGTCTTGTGCATTTCGGCGATCAACCCGGTTGCCAGCAGCCCATTGCTGTACTGCAGCTTGCGGCGGACCAAATCGAGCGCCTGAATGCCGTTGGTGCCCTCGTAGATCATGGTGATCCGTGCGTCGCGCATGTGCTGGGCCGCACCAGTTTCCTCGATATAACCCATACCGCCATGCACCTGGACGCCGATCGAGGCGACTTCGAAGCCTTGATCCGTCGACCAGCCCTTGGCGATCGGCGTCATGAGTTCGGCATAACCTTGAGCACGCATTTTTTCCATAGCGTCGGTGGAATGCCGTGACCGGTCGATCGCGGCGCCGACCGAATAGCACAACGCACGCATGGCTTCGATCTGTGCACGCATGTCCATCAGCATGCGGCGGACGTCGGGGTGCTTGATGATCAAAACCGGATCGCTGAACGAACGTTCACCGACCATCGCGCCTTGTACGCGCTGGCGTGCCCAATCGATCGCGGCTTGGTAGGCGCGTTCGGCGATCGCAAGCCCCTGAACGCCGACGCTCAAGCGCGCCGCGTTCATCATGGTGAACATGCATTTGAGGCCTTCATTCTCGGCACCGATTAGGTATCCGATAGCACCCTCATTGTCGCCATACGACATGACGGCGGTCGGACTCGCCATATGGCCCAGTTTGTGCTCCAGCGACACCACGCGTAGATCATTGCGCTGGCCGAGCGAGCCGTCCTCGTTGACCAAGAATTTGGGCACGATAAACAGGGAGATGCCGCGCACACCCACAGGCGCGTCTGGCGTGCGCGCCAGCACCAGGTGGATCACGTTCTCCGACATGTCCTGATCGCCATGCGTGATGAAGATCTTGGTGCCGGTGATCCGATAAGCGCCGTTTTCAGGCACGGCCTTTGTTCTTAGTGCGCCTACGTCCGACCCGGCGTTGGGTTCGGTCAAGTTCATTGTGCCCGACCATTCGCCGGAGATCAGTTTCGGCAGATAGGTCGTCTGCTGCTCTTCGGTGCCGTGTTGTTCGATCGCCTCGACCGCGCCTTGGGTGAGCATCAGTCCATCGGCCAACGCCATATTGGCCGACTGCCACATCTCATTGAGTACGGTGGTCATGGTGAGACCGAGGCCCATGCCGCCATGTTCGGGTGTGCCGCCAACCGAGCCCCAGCCGGCTTCGATCCATTTGTCGTAAGCGTCGGTGAAGCCCTCCGGCATGCGCACCACGCCATTGTCCAGCTTGGCGCCTTGCTCATCGCCGATCCGGTTGAGCGGAGCCAACACGTCGGAGGCGAACTTGCCGGCCTCGTCGAGAACCTGATTGACCAAG
>JANQOH010000489.1 GCA_028289725.1 Alphaproteobacteria bacterium | reverse complement strand
TCGCCCTTCGTCACGGTGTGGGGTATCGCTGTACCTGCAGGAGGAGGTCCGTCATCCGCCGATCGCGGAACCCGAATTCCGACAAGCACGATACCGTATTCTTAAGATAGTCCCGGCAGCTTCCCAGTCGACCCTCCGCTGTGGCAAGGCGTTTGACCACGGTGGCCGGATCGAGTTTTCCGACATAGCGGTCATGTTGCCGGTTGCTGGCGAAGGTGATGGCGCGTACCTCCGTCGTCGCCCCGGCGACCGTTACCCAGACCGGCCGATAGGTGCCGGCGAGCATCTCGCGGGCCCAGATGATGTCCAGTTCTTCGTGCACCGAGTCGGCGGCGATCCGAAACGCCAGGCCGCAGCAGGAGCCGCCGGGTTCAAGGGCCAGCATCATGCCCGGCCGGTCCTCGGTGCCGCGGCCGGCGGTGGAGATCATGCAGTAACTTCGATGGTAGCCGTGAATCCGGCCCGGCAGGCGTTCGACGAAGTGAAAGGCCGGGTTCCACATCAGCGACCCGTACCCGAAGACCCATATATCGTCGCCGTCCGGCACCGCGGACAGCGTGGCGTTCTTGGAGGCTTCGCGTTCGGCGTCGGTCCAAATGCGGCCGTGCCGACGGCTGTTGGCGGCCATTTCCTTGAAGGCGCCTCGTCGGATGGCGTCGCGGTCTAGTGTCACGGGTTGAGAATCCGAATGAAGTGAATTGGTTACGATCTAGCGGGCTATACCGAAGTTGGCAAGCACGGCGCTCGACCGATGCCTTGGCGCGAGGCTTTCGAGGCGGCCGAGCATGAATGATCGGACTAATCGATTAAACCAAATCAAAATATGAATAAATAAAAAACCCATCGAAAACAATTTGGAATCTAATAATCATAGGAATGAAAATATTTATCCATCGAAAATTTCGATTAACACAATCAAAATATGTGATTTACTTGTTCATTTTGTGGCGAAACCGCAACAATATTGCCTCATGATTCTATTTCATATGGTTTTTAATTGGATATGGGAAAGAGATACGCGATTACTTGTACAGCGAACTGAGACGTTTCCTGTGGTTTGCGACGCAGTGTGGCAATTGCGGCGGATTGGCAGGGCGGTTCGATTTGTTTCTTGGGGAGTTTGCAAGTTTATCAGTGTGGAGGTTTTCATGACCAAGTTGAACAAAGCGTTGATGGCCACGACCGCCATTGCCTTTGCATCCGGTCTGGCTCTTCCGGCATCCGCGCAGGATCCGTCGAAAGCGCCAGGCGTCGTCAAGAGCGGCGACAAAATCAAGTTGAGACTGTACGGGCAGATCACCCGTCAGTTCGGTTTCGTCAATGACGGCGAAGCGACGACGTTTAAGCAAGGCTCGAACGCCAACACCTCGACCCGTATGGGCATCGACGGCCGCGGCAAGGTGACGAAGGATGTGAACATCCGGACCCGCCTCGAGTTCGCACTTAACACGGGCGACTCGGTTGGCGGTAGCCAGTTCGCGAACCAGCCTGGCGCGAACGACTTCGACATTCGTCATCTGGACGTGATCTTCAGCCACAAGAAGGCTGGCGCGATCTGGATCGGCCGTGGC
>JANQOH010000487.1 GCA_028289725.1 Alphaproteobacteria bacterium | reverse complement strand
GAACCAGGCGGCTAGTGGCTTCCTCGTCGAACGCCTCAAAACGGCGCGCCTAGTGAGGCTCGCGGGGATGGAGTCGGTCGAGTCGACCGAGATGCGGCGATTGACCGAGCGCCAACGCAAAAGCTTGGTGCAAATCATGCGCCTGTTGGCACGGGTCACGGTGGTCTTGGAGCCGATCGTGATTGGCGCGAGTTTCATATTTATCTATGTCAGCGTGACGTCGCTGGGCACGAGCATCGAACAAATCGGGTTGTTTCTCGTCCTCGTCATGCGGCTGCTCCCGGTGGTGAAAGAGCTCGCGAACACCCGTCAATCGGTTCGAGCCTCCCGATTTGCATTCGACGCGGTCACCAAGCGGCTTACCGAGATGGAACGCGAACGCGAGCCCGTCGGGGGCAGTGAGAAGTTCGACGGGCTAAAAACCGGTATCCGGTTTGAAGCAGTGAGTTTTGCCTATGAGGGCAAGACCGACATTCCGGCGGTGCGCAATTTCTCGGCCAAAATACCGGCGGGACGCATGACCGCTTTGGTTGGCCCGTCCGGGGCTGGTAAATCAACATTGATCGACATGATTCCACGTCTGCGTCATCCGCAGTCGGGCGACATTCTGTTCGACGAAACGCGAATAGAGCAGTTCGATTTAGCGAGTCTAAGGGCCGGCATCGCCTTTGCGCCGCAAACGCCGCAGCTTTTTAACGTCTCGGTCGCCGATCATATCCGTTACGGCAAATCGGATGCGACTATGAAGGACATCGAGCGCGCTGCGGAATTGGCCGGTGTCGATGAGTTCGTTGCAGCCCTACCGAATACGTATGACAGTCTCATCGGTGATGCGGGAAGCAACTTATCGGGCGGTCAAAGACAGCGATTGGACCTCGCGCGCGCATTGGTGCAGAAAGCACCCTTGCTGATTCTCGACGAGCCAACCAGCAATCTCGATGCCGAATCGGAAGCGCGTTTGCGTGACGCCATGATGCGGATCCGCGAACAGACAGATACCACGATGATTGTCATCGCCCATCGGTTGGCGACCGTCGCCATGGCCGATCAAATTCTGGTTCTTGATGGAGGCCGCTTGCTCGCGCAAGGCAGCCATGTGGAGCTGATGCGCGCCGGCGGCTGGTACGCGGACGCCTTTTCCGCCCAGCAAACAGTCGAAACTCCCGTTCCCGAACAGGCGGCCACGGCGGCGATTTAGCAATGTCCAATATGTCCGAAAGATTTCTCAAACCGTCGCCTGATCTCGATGGCGCCAATATTCTGATTACCGGCGGCACGGGATCGTTCGGCCGCGCCTTCATTCGCTACGCGCTTGAGCGGTTTCGGCCGAAGCGCCTGGTCGTGTTTTCACGCGACGAGCTCAAGCAATATGAGATGCAGATGAATCTGCCGCCGGAGTCGCGAGACATATTGCGCTTTTTCATCGGCGACGTGCGCGATCGCGATCGGCTGGAAATGGCCATGCGCGGCATCGATCATGTGGTGCACGCGGCGGCGCTGAAACACGTTCCCGCGGCGGAATACAATCCGTTCGAATGCATTAACACCAATGTGATGGGCGCGGAGAATGTGGTTCAGGCCGCGATCCGCACAGGTGTTCGAAAGGTGATTGGCCTTTCCACTGACAAGGCCGCGAATCCGGTCAATTTGTACGGCGCAAGCAAGCTGGCGGCCGACAAAATTTTTGTCGCCGGCAACCACCTAAGCGGCGCGGACGGCACACGGTTTTCGGTGGTGCGCTATGGCAATGTCGTGGGCTCTCGCGGCAGTGTCGTGCCGCTGTTTCAAAAGTTGATTGCCGATGGCGCCAATCAATTGCCCATCACCGATCCGCGCATGACCCGGTTTTGGATCACGCTGCGGCAAGGCGTCAATTTCGTCCTGTCTTCCTTTGCGCTGATGGAGGGCGGTGAGATTTTCGTGCCGAAGATCCCAAGCATGAAAATGACCGACCTCGCGACTGCCATGGCACCCTCGCTTAGCCACGAGATCATCGGCATTCGCCCCGGCGAAAAACTGCACGAGGTCATGATCCCGACCGACGATGCGCGCACGACCATCGAGTTGGACGACCGATACGTCATCACGCCGGCCTTCATGAAATGGCAGGCGGACAGTGCGTGGGAGAACGGCGCGGCAAAGGTGACCGAAGATTTCCAATATGGCAGCGACACCAACAGCGAATGGCTGGCGCCGGAAGAGCTCCATGGCATGTTGGATGAAATTGGGGATGGTGACGCACGTTAGTGCGACATCGGCAGACGGCGGTGTTCTTTTCCGCGTTGCGTCAAGCCCAACGGTCGGCGGCGGCCATGTCAGCCGCTGTTTGGCGATCGCGGACGCCCTGGCGCGCCGGGTCCCGGTTCTCATGGTGCTCGATGCCGACGCGACGGCGGCGGAAGCGCTTTGCAAGACCGCCGGCATTCCCGCAATGCGCCGGGATCCTTTCGATATGACGGCTTCGTGGCAGGCATGTGTGCTCGATGGATATGCGTTCTCCGCCTCGGAAATTGACCGCTACGCTGCCTTGGCACCGCTGGTCGTGATGGATGATTTTGGGCACCCGCCGGCGCAAGCGGCGCTCGCGGTCAATTCGGCTTTCCATTTGGCGGGCGAGACGATGGGCGCGATTCCGGCTTTATTGGGCGCGCGATATGCGCCCGTCGCGCCGCGATTTGCCGCGCTTCATCGCGGACCAGAGCCCGACAATGTTCGCAACGTGCTGATCACATTCGGTCGGGTTGATCCCGAGAACGCGACGGGATTGGCGCTGGAAGCAGTGTCGCTCCTGGCGGACCAGGGTATGGCGCTGCGGATCACAGCGGTGGCAGCAACGCATGCGCAGTCGGACGCAATTCGGGAGAGGCACGGCGCGAAAGCGACGATTTTGACCGAAGTTCAAGATATGGCGCCGCTATTGGCAGAGACCGACCTGGTGATTGGCGCGGGCGGCGTGAGCCTGTACGAACGCATGGCCGCCGGTGTTCCATCAGTCAGTTTGGTGATCGCCGACAATCAACGAATGTTGATCGAAGGCGCGGCGGGCGCGGGCGCGACATGCGCCGCGGGCGACGCATCCGAATTGCCGGCTCATGCGCTGGCGGAAATCGTTCAGTCTTTGTGTGCGGACCGCGCGGCGCGACAGCGCATGTCCGACCGGGCCCGCGCCCTTATTGATGGACAGGGGGCCGAGCGCGTCGCGGACGCAATCTTGCGCATCGGCGCGGCGCGACGACAGGCCGCGAGCGCCTAACCATATGAGAAATCACGGCTTCGGTTGCGGCAGCGCGAGCTTGTGTCTAGTAAGGGATATGCGAGCGCAAGATCCGATCACGGAGGGGTGGTGAGCGGACAACCGAAAGTCGCCATCATTGGCCATGTGACGCCGGCGCCAAACGAGGTGCCGATGCCCGCCGACGCAACCGCGGCGCGGCGGCTTATTGAAGGCCAAAATTTCACCCGCGTGGTGACGCCGCAAGGCGCATTCTCTGATCACCTCGCTTATCTGTCGCATCTTAAGGGCCTCACCGGACCGGACGCGCTGACGGTCTGGGAAATGTTCCCGTGCGGCGGTTTGCTTTTGGCATCGCACCTCAGGCGTCATGGGTTTGATGTGGAGTTGGTCACGTATGTCGACTCCACCAGCCATGATGCGGTGGTGGAACGGTTGCGTGCCTTTTCGCCAGATATCATCGCACTCTCGACGACTTTTGTTCTGAGCAAGCGTCATCTGACGGATATTGGCGAACAGCTTCGTGAGGCTTTTCCGGAGGCATGGCTGGTTGCCGGTGGTCATCACGTGTTTACGACCTTGATGCATATTTCGGAGGCGCAGCAAAGCCAGTATTTGCAGTCCAGTGGTTTCGATGGGTTCATTAACGATACGCAGGGCGAGCACGCCTTTCTCGCGTTATGCCAAAACTATCCCGGCCAACTTAGCGCGGTTGAGAATTTGGTTTGGCGCAGCGAAGGCGGTGAGGTCGTTCACAATGTCCGGAGCCCTGAAGCCAACAACATCAACGAGACGCTCATCGAATTTGATCATGTGCCCGGCGGTTCGGTCGCCCATATCCGGACGGCGCGAAGTTGCGCGTTCAAATGCGCGTTCTGTTCGTACCCGACGATCGCGGGCGATCTCGCGCTGATGGATGTCGAGAACGTCATCGAAACGTTGCGAAAGGCGAAAGAAAAAGGTGTCGAGACAATTATTTTTGTCGACGACACATTTAATGTGCCGAAGCCGCGGTTTGAGGCGCTGATCGATCGCATGATTGAAGAACGGTTGGGGCTGACTTGGTACTCGTTTCTCCGGTGCCAATATATCGATGAAGAGCTGGTCGCGAAGATGGCGGAAAGCGGCTGCGGCGGGGTCTTTCTGGGTGTCGAATCCGGGTCCGACGAAATGCTCAAGCGGATGAAGAAGGGGGCGATCATCCGTTTCTATGAGAAGGGCGTTAAGTGGTTGCGCGCGCAAGGCATTGTGACCGTTGGATCGTTTATTGTCGGGTTCCCTGGCGAAACGACCGAAACCGTCGCCGCGACACGCAAGTTCATCGAGACATCCGGGCTCGACTACTATTTCATTCAGCCATTTTACTACTTGCATCACACGCCCATTCACCATCGTGCCGCTGAGTATGGCCTAAAAGGCAACGGTCTGTTGTGGACACACAACACGATGAACTGGCGAGAAGCGATCGAGCATATCAATCAGCTCTTTCTGGAGATTGACGGCCCGGTGTTCATTAATCCGGACTACACGCTGTGGGAGATCGCTTATCTCCGCAGCAAAGGCTTGACGCTTGAAGAAATTCGCGACTATCGCGTCATGATCAACACCATGACCCGCGAGCAAATGACTGAATTTGGTGTCGCCACGGCGACGACCACTTCGCGGGTGGCGTAAACGCGCTTTAGACGCAATTCGACTCGCTATCACACAATGAGTATTGCAACGGATCGAAGTGATGTCGCCGTGAGCGCCGCGCCGCGTGATGTCTTGAAAGCGCGAACACTATCCGCGCGAGACGTGGATCTGCGACCCTTTACGCTGTCGGATGTCACGGAGACATACCAGGCTTGGTTGCTTGACGAAGAAAGCGTGCAATACCTTGATGTCGCGCGGACCGATCGCTCCATGCCGGCGCTCAAGGCCTACGCGGAAGGTGTCATCGCGAACCCGCATCGATTTTTCTACATGATCGTTGATCGGGAGACGGGCGCTGACATTGGCACGGCGAGTGTTGCCGTCGATCCGCTTCATGGTGTCGCAACGTGGGGCTATTTGGTCGGCGATCGGAAATTCTGGGGCACCGGCGTTTCGTTACAGGCGCAAGTCGCGTTGTTCGATTTCGCCTTCGATGTTTTGGGCGCCCGGCGCTTCTATGGCGGGGCGGCTCGTGAGAACGTCATGTCTCAGTTCAATCTGAAACGTTTGGGATTTCGCAAAGAGGGTGTGTTCCGCGAGCATGTTCGGGTGGGGGCCGACGGCCGGCTCACGGACTCCATCTACTATGGGCTTCTGGCGCGGGAATGGGCCGAAATACGCGACAAATTTGACGACTTTAGGCCAACTGATCATGGGTGAGGCGAAACTCGAAAATTGGACGGTCGGCGATCGCGCCGAAATCGAAGTTACGGTCGATGACGCGCTGGTGGCGTCATTTACGGACTATAGCGGCGACCGAAATCCGCTGCATGTCGATGCGGCATATGCCGAGACCACACGGTTCAAGCGGCGGGTCGCGCATGGCATGTCATACGCGTCACTATTCTCGCGCCTCATTGGCAACGACTTGCCCGGTAGCGGGGCGCTGTGGCTGTCGCAGAATTTCCGTTTTGCCAAACCGGCATTCATCGGCGACCGCCTGCGTCTCTCCGTCGAAGTTGCGGCGATTAATGCGACTGCCCGCACGCTTGAACTTGCGTGCCGCGCGGTCAATCAGCTTGGTGACGAGATCATGACCGGTACGGGCGAGGTCATGCTGCTGGAAGCCGAAGAACCGGCCCACGACGCGGCGGCCGAAGACCGGCAACGTGTGGCGATTGTCACCGGCGGTTCGCGCGGTATCGGCGCCGCGATCGCGCGACGTTTGGCTGCAGACGGTTTCGCGATCGCCGTCACGGCACGGTCGTCACTCAAGGAAGCCGAGGCGCTGTGCGGCGAATTCGATCACGCCATGGCGGTGTCCTGCGATTCGGCGGACGCAGTGGCGATGGCTGGTCTAGCGGATACGGTTTCGCAGAGATTTGGACCCGTGGATACGGTGATCCTGAACGCCAGTGACCGCGATCTTTACGGCGCGGCGGCGGACGGTGACTTCACGCGCTTCTCCCGGCATTTCGAGACGCAAATTGCCGGGCCGCACGCATTGGTGTCCGCCTGTCTCGAAAGCATGAAGGCGGCAGGCCGAGGAACCGTGATCGGCATCGGCAGCACGTTTGCGCTCGGTGCGCCGCCGGCGGGTATGGCGCCGTACGTCGTCGCAAAGACCGCGCTCGAAGCCTACATCCGTTGTTTGGCCGCGGACTACGGGCCGCAAGGCATCCGCGCGAACTTGGTCGCGCCGTCCATGACCGAAACCGCGCTCTTGTCCGGTGTCCCTGATCGAACCCGCAAAGTCGCGGCGGCACAGAACCCGATGCGGCGCCTGGCAATGCCCGAAGATGTGGCCGGCGCGGTGGCGTTCCTCGCGTCCGACGATGCGTCCTATGTCAACGGGCACGTGCTGACCGTGTCCGGCGGCGGTGTCATGACATGACCGTACGCGATGCTTTTTTGGCAGCTTGTGCCGGTAACGACCACGCGGCCGCCGCCGATGCCTTGCGCGCTTTCTTGTCCGAGACAACCGGGACGGCGGCAACCCAATTCGCGGCAAAACGCGTGGGTGAGATGGCGGAACGTCTTGCGCTCCCTGAAATGCGCGTGGCTCTTCTTTCGTCGTTCACGATCGATCCGTTGGCGCCGCATTTAACGGTGAGCGAGTTTCTCGCGGGCCGACGGCTTTTCTTAGAGCCCATTCCTTATCAGCAATGGTTTACGGCTCTTTCGGCACCCGGTTCGCTCGATGAGTTCAAGCCAGACGCCGTGTTTCTCCTGCTCCATCTCGAAGATGTTGCGCCATTGCTTGCGCGACGCCACCTCGCCGCAGCGGACGCGCTTGCCGCGGAGGGCGATCAAGTGATCGGCGCAATAACAGAGTCGGTCAAGGCATTTCGCGCACGTAGCGCGACGCCGATTATCCTCTGCACCTTTGTCGCAGCGGACCGTGGCGTGGAACGCTATTTCGACCGGCGGGTGACGCCATCGCGTCAAGGGATGATTGATCAATTGAATGCGCGGCTTTCGGATATTGCACGCGATCTGCCCAATGTTTTCATCTTCGACTATGCGGAAACTGTTTGCGACTTTGGCCGTACACGCTGGTTTGATCCCGTTAAGTCGCACCACACCAAGACCGCGCTCTCCGCGCGCGCGCTTCCGTATCTGAGTGGTGACGTGACAGGGTTCATCAGTGCCCTAACCAAACCACGCCAAAAAGTGCTGGCGGTTGATTTGGACAATACGCTCTGGGGCGGCGTCGTCGGTGAAGATGGCGTCGACGGCATTGCGATCGCGGGCGACTATCCGGGGAATGCTTATGCGGATTTTCAAGCGTTCGTGAAAAATCTCAAAGCATCGGGCGTGGCCTTGGCCACGGTGAGCAAAAACAATCGGGCGGACGCGGAGGAAGTATTTCGCGCCCATCCCGACATGCCGCTCGATTGGGACGATTTCGCCACGCACCAAATCGATTGGAACGACAAGGCGGGGAATGTGCGAGCAATTGCTGAGGAGATCAATGTCGGCGTCGATGCGTTGACCTATGTCGACGACAATCCCATGGAATGTGACTTAGTCCGGACTTACGAACCGGATGTGGCGGTTGTGCATTTAGACGCCTCCCCAAGCCTCTTCGCGCAAAAGGTCTTGGCAACGGGCGGGTTCTACGTGGCCAACCTGACCGATGAGGATCGTTTGCGCGCTGAGTCCTACGCCGCGGAGCGGGAGCGAACGGCTCTCGCGAAAAGCACGGACACGCAGGGATTTCTGAAGACGCTCGACCTTCGTTTGACTTTGCGGCCACCGCGCAGCGGCGAAGTCGATCGCGTTGCGCAGCTATTCGCCAAAA
Organism: Alphaproteobacteria bacterium; assembly: GCA_028289725.1. Classification (GTDB taxonomy): domain Bacteria; phylum Pseudomonadota; class Alphaproteobacteria; order UBA7887; family UBA7887; genus JAKZSU01. The sequence continues at coordinate 4,582 of JANQOH010000487.1, read as the reverse complement.
CGAACCAGTTCAACTTAACCACCAAGCGCTATACGGCCTCCGATGTGATGGAGATGTGCGAAGACCCCGACCGGCAAATCAAGATCGCGCGCTTGGCGGATCGCTACGGTGATTATGGGCTTATCGGCATCATCGTGACCACCGACCGTGATGAAAAGACGCGTGAAGTCGACAGTCTGCTAATGAGTTGCCGGGTATTGGGTCGCAACGTGGAACGCGCCATCGTCGCCGATCTTGAGTCGGATGCTCGCGACGCCGGCCGCGCGCAACTCATCGGGCGTTATTGCGCAAGCAGAAAAAACGGCATGGTGGCAAATTTTTATGAGGACCACGGTTTTGCACCGTCGGAAGGCGAGGGTGTATTTGCCCGCGATCTCACGCGTTTGCCGCCGCTCGGTTTCCCGGACCACGTGACGATTATCAGAGAGGCTGACGCGACATGACACGAGGCGAAATCGATCAAGGCTTGCGGGAAGTGTTCGCGGATATGTTTGACAAGCCGCAGGACAGCTTCACCGCAGATACCAGCCCCGATACGCTGTCCGAGTGGGATTCGCTCGGCCACATTCGCCTGGTCGCGGCGTTGGAGGAACGATTCGACCTTTCGATCCCGCCCGAAGACCAAGTTGAAATGCTGACGTTCGATTTGATTGGCGACGTCTTGGCGGAAAAGCTGGCTTGAGCGCTAACGTCCAAGATATCGCGATGATCGATCCGGCGGACGCGCCGTCCGCGGTGTCGGCGCGCCCCGTCGTTGTTTGCGACGACATGGCGGCCTGCGACAGCACTGCGGCGTTTTATCCGGATGTGCCCGCCGACCTGATGTCTTTTTCGCCCGCCGCGGGACCGTTGGGCCGCGCGCTCTGTGGCATGGCCGACGCGACGGCGACGAGTGAAGATCTCGCGGGCGTTTTTCAACTGTCACTCGATTTGGCTGAAGCGATCCATCACGAAATTGCCGCCGGTGGCGATCCGGATGCGCAGGATCGCGCCGCCGCGTGCGCCGCCGCGGCCGTGCAATTTCAGCCGGCGCTCTATGTCGCGCTGTGCCTTGCACGCATCGCCGCCGACCGTCCCACGACGTTCGTCGTGGTCGACCATGGCGATGCCATGCTGAATCATCGTTTCAACGGCTTGGCCGCCGAACTTGTAAAAAGACTTCCGGGCGTCACGGTGGCGACCGCGCCGAGCGCCAGAAAGATCGTTCAACCGGCCCCGCCAAGCGCGCGCGTCCTTGACCGCGTTTTCTTTAACCCGTGGCAGTCGCACGCTTATCGGTTGGAAAAGACGTTGAGCGACAGGTTCGGGTTTCGCGGCCGCAAAGGTACGCTTCTTATTCATCGCGAGAACGAACTGCTCAAGGAGAGCGCGTACTATTTGGCGCGTCGCGGTTATGCGGTTCGGTCAATGCCGCCAGCAAACAAGAACGGGGATGCTACGGCGACGCCGCGGCGAGATCTCGCCGGTTTAATCGAGGCCCGATTAGGTCCCTTGTTTTCCGGTGACGCGGCTAAAGCCATCGCGCCGTTTCTGGCGGCGAAAATACAAGCGGCGGAGCAAGACTATGCAGGGGCGCGCGCCAGGTTTGCGGCGGCGCTGCGTGGCGCGGCTTCTGGCAATCCGCGGGCGGTGCTTTCGAGCTTGATCATGCCGGTGCACGGGGCGGCACTGCACGCCGCCTGTGCCTCCGAGGGCATGCCGCTGATTATGTTTCAGCATGGCGTGACCCCGGAAATTTGCGAACCCGTGTCACGGCTCCTGCCGAACATCGAGTCGGCGGCTTCCGATCTGGTTTGTTGCTTTAATCAGGCGGCGGCGGACCTGAGCAATCGCTCGTCCTATCGCGTCGGACACAGCGTTTCGGTGGGCATGCCGCGCGAATTGCGCGATTCGGTTGGCAAGGGCACGCACACGGACGGGCCACCGATCTGGTATGTCAGCACGGGCCTCTACCGGGGCCGCAACGCGCTGCTGCATCTCGCCGAGCCCGATCATAAGATCGCGGAATTCGAAGCGCGCATGATCGATCGCGTGTTGAGCCGTTTGCCGCATAAAGTCATGTACAAGCCCTATCCGTCCGTGCGTTACGCGGATGGCGATCCCATCATCGAGCGCGCACGCCAAAGCGCTGGGCTTACCGTCTATGAGAAGCGCGGTGATTTCCGTTTCCTCGCAGCGCAAAGCCGCGTAATTGTCACGGCGCGGGCCGCGAGCACATTAAGTTGGTGCATCATGTCGGGCCGCCCGGTTGTGTTTATCGATATCCCGACACAATCGCCGCTGCTGCCCGAAGCCCGACGGGCCGCGGAAAAAGCCTTGTTCCTATTCGACGCGAGCGCTGCGGATTTCGAGCAAGAGCTACATAGCTTCCTATCGAAACCCATTGAGGACATCGAGCGGATGTGGCGGGCGCGGGCCGAGGATCGCAGCGACTTCATTGAACGTTTTCTTGATACCAATCGCGGTGTCGCGGGCCGCGTCGCAGCCGATGCGGTTGAACAGTCGATCGCCGAGTATGCGGCGTAATGCGATGACGGCGACTCCGGAAATCAGTATCGCGGGACGGGCCATTGGTCCGGACCACCCGCCGTTCGTGATTGCTGAAATGTCGGCCAACCACAATGGCTCGCTGGACCGCGCGTTCGAGATCATGGAAGCGGCGCGGCAGGCGGGCGCGCACGCGGTGAAGTTGCAAACCTATACGGCAGACGGCATCACAATCGATCATGACGGTCCGGGTTTCCGCATCGAAGGCGGGCTTTGGGACGGGCGTACGCTGCATGCGCTGTACCAAGAAGCCAGCACGCCATGGGATTGGCACGAAGCTCTGTTTGCCAAAGGCAAAGAACTCGGCCTGATCGTTTTTTCGAGCCCGTTCGATTTCGAGGCTGTCGACTTGCTCGAGCGCTTGAACGCGCCGGCTTACAAGATCGCTTCGTTCGAGCTGATCGATTTGCCATTGATCCAGCGCTGCGCGGCCAGCGGAAAGCCGCTGGTCATGTCGGTCGGTATGGCGGATTTGGAAGACATCGCGGAAGCAGTTACGGCTGCGCGCGACGCGGGGGCGCACGACATTGCCTTGCTCCATTGCACGAGCGGTTATCCGACGCCGCCTGAGGACGCGGACCTGCGGACGATTCCCCATTTGGCGCAAGCGTTCGGGACGGTGACCGGCTTGTCGGACCACACGCCGGGCATCGGCGCGGCGGTCGCCGGCGTGACGTTGGGTGCGGCTTTGATTGAAAAGCACTTTACGCTACGCCGCTCGGACGGCGGTCCCGATGCTGCGTTTTCGCTCGAACCCGACGAGTTGAGCGCGCTGTGCTCGAATGTCGATATTGCGTGGCGCGCGCTCGGCGGCGTCCGGTATGAGCGGAGTGAAAGCGAAAAAGGCAACGCCCAATTTCGCCGCTCGCTTTACATCGTCGAAGACCTGGCGGAAGGCGGCGAATTGACGCCCACCAACCTAAGGTCGATTCGTCCGGGATTTGGTTTGTCGCCTAAATATTATGACATGTTAATCGGAAAGCGCGTAAACCGACCTTTGACGCGCGGAACCCCTATGTCTTGGGAATTTATTGGATGAATAGATCGGCCGAACACGCCCGCCTTGATCGGGCGGCGGTATCCAGCAGCAATCTCACCGGGCGCATTGATGCGAACCAGCGTTTCGCGGGCGCGGATTTCAATGGCTGGGTGCGGGACTTGATCGGCCGTTTGCCGGGGCGCCGTGTTTTGGACCTGTGTTGCGGCACCGGCAATCAATTAGTGGCTCATGCGGGGCGGCCTGAGTGCGAAGAACTCGTTGGTATTGACCGATCCACCGAGTCGCTTGCCACGGCGCGCTCGCGCATCGATGAAATGGATTTTCGCGGGACGCTCGATCTGTACGACTTCGCCATGGACACGGCGCTCGGCGAAAGGGATTTGCGCGATCGCGTGTTCGATCAGATCTCGTGTTGTTACGGCTTGTATTACGCGACGAACGTTTTGTCGCTGCTCGACAAGATGCTTGGCCAAGTCGCGCCGGGCGGGAGCCTGCTCATTGTCGGGCCTTGGGGTCCAAACAATAAGAGCTTGTTTGACCTGCTCCGCAAATACATGACCTTGCCGCCCCTGGTGGAGCGGAGCGCGACCACGTTCATGACCGAAGAGGTCGAGCCGTATTTGCGGGACAAAGCCGAGATTCAAACCGAGACCTTCGTTAATCCCGTGTCCTACCCCAGTGTTCAGGCGGTGCTCGACTATTGGCGCAAAACGACATTTTTCGATCCGGCCAAGGAGACCGATGTGACGCGGGATGTCGAAGCGCATTTTGGGAATGCGGACGCCTTCGTGGTCGAAAAACATGTCATGGGGCTGATCGCGACACGCCGATAAGATGACCACCGTCGCCATTATTCAAGCGCGCATGACGTCCAGCCGATTGCCGGGCAAGGTACTTGCCGATATTGATGGAAAACCATTGCTAGGCTACATGATCGAACGCGTTCGACGCTCCACCAAACTCGACGCAATTTGGATCGCGACCACCGAAAACAGTACGGACGATGGGGTGGCCGATCTTTGCGAACAGATGGAC
>JANQOH010000482.1 GCA_028289725.1 Alphaproteobacteria bacterium | reverse complement strand
CGCAAACCCCGGTACGCTACGAGCCTTCCAATGCGCCTGCGCCGACCGCCACGGTGGCCGAGCCTGAGCCGGTCCCTGCGGCGCCTTTGGCGGTCGCCCTGGTGTCCGAGAAGGGCGGCCAACCCGCCTATGCGGTCGGTGAGAAACTGGTGTTCGGTCTTGAAACGACGCGGGATGCTTTCGCCTACTGCTACTACCAGGATGCGCTGGGCAATATTGCCCGCGTGTTCCCGAACCGGTTCCAGCCGAACGCTCAAGTCGCGGCCGGGTCGCAATTGGTGGTGCCGGGCGCCGACGCCCGCTTCGAGATCGTGTTCGAACATGGCGGGACGCGGGAAGAAATCGCCTGCGTCGCCTCCGAACTCGAACTGGGCGTCAAGCTGCCGGACCAGCTAAAGCTCCAGGATCTCTCACCGCTGCCGGTGGGCTCGATGGACGAGGTGATGGCGGCGTTCAGCGGCCTCGGCCAGGGTGCGATCGCCCAGGCCCGGATGCCGATCCAAGTCGTCAACTAGGCTCGCCTGTTGGATCGGGGTCTCCCATGTTTACGTCCGAAATGTGCCCGGCGGCGTGTGCCGGGCACACCGCACCCGGTCCTTACCAATTGCCGATCGAGATACGGCCGGCGCCGGCCAGCCGGGTTCGAGGTTTCGCCTCCACATGGGCGATTTCGACACTTCCGGCACCATTAATCGAGACGTCGGCGGTCTCGGCGCGGCCGTCGAAGCGAAGCGCGCCGCTGCCGCTTATCCGGCCGTTCAAGTCGCTTACCACGCCGCCAGCCACGTCAACCGTGCCGCTGCCATTCACCGTCATAACCAAGGCGCCGCTGGATTCGTCGACCCGAATTCCACCCGAACCGTTTATGGCCAAGTGTGCGTCGGTAACTTTTCCGGCATCGACCGTGCCGCTTAGTAGCTGGACTGTCAGCGCCGCCTCGGTATCGCCGACAGACGCGTCTCCGGCAAACCGTGTAAGTGCGACATCGGTGCCTGCGGGCACGGTGAGCCGCAACATCACCGGGTCTTCGTCCGTGCTTACGACGGTCGCATTGACGCCGCCGATCGTGACCTCGGCCCTGCCGCCACCGGTCACCACAACCGTCGTATTGCCAACGACCGTGGTCGAACGATTGCCGCTTATGCGCGGGCCGATGATGGTAAGTGTGCCGCCGTCTTCCGAAATCTCGAAATCGTCGATGCGGTCGTCCGGCGCCTCTAGGACGCCGCGGATTTCAGCGCTATCGCCAATCTCGACCACCAGATTGCCGGCGAAGGACTCGATCGCGGCTCTGGTTAGACTGAACGGCCCGATTTCTTTTTCCGCCGCGTGCGCGACACCGGCGAACCATGGCAGTGAGAGCAGAAGGGGGAGGAAACCAATCACGCGCATCAGGACACCTCGTGTGCGTTCATGTGTGAAAGACAGGTCCCCAGCCACGCCAAGTTTAGCATGGCTGGGCGCTCTCAAACACCAACCCCTCAATCCAGGAGAAATCCAATGAATTGGCGTTCCTTTAGCCTCTCAGCCGTGCCGGTCTGTGGCGCGGTCGGCTTGTTTGTTGTTCTCGCGACCAGCGGTGAACGTGCGGCCGCGGACATTTCCGCGCCGGGCATCACCGGCGGCGAACTGATCCACGGCGCAAGCGAGCTTCGCACCCGCTGTTACCAACACGGCACCAAAATCGTGGATGTCGGCAAGCTCGATGGTCTGAATGTCGGGGCCCTTTTGCGCGACAGCGTGTTGACCCTGAAAGGAAAAGGCGGCGATGGCGCCTCAGTGATCATCGTGCCGCTTGACGAAACCGTGTGCGTGGTCTCGGCTGTCGAATAGCCGCTCTGCGCCAGTTCAATATTCGCAATGGAGAAGAAGTCATGACCCGCAATCCATCCCGCCGTCGCCTCGCGCTGTATGCGACCGTCGGCTTCCTTGCGTTGGCCAGCGCGCGCGTTGATGCCGGCGATGTCATCATGTTCCAAGAAGAACCACCACTCGCGGCCGAAATCGCCGATATCATGTTCCCGGAGGACGGCGCGCCACCGGCCAAGATTGCGACGCGCGGGATCCGGTTTTCCGATACCGCGGGCGCGGCACCGAGCCCAGAGGCCCAAGAGTTACAAAACACCACCGCCGAGCAAGGCGACGCCGTTGGGTTCCGGATCAATTTCGCGTTCGATTCGGCGGACTTGCACGCGGACGCGCTGCCTTATCTCGATCGGGTCGGTCAGATGATGGGCCTCGAGCAAGCCCAAGACCGCGCGATCGTCATCGTCGGTCACACGGACGCCTCCGGCACCGACGCCTATAACAAGGACCTATCCGAGCGGCGCGCGCTGACTGTCGGAACTTACCTCCACCAACGCCATGGCATCTCCGCCGACCGCATCCAGATTGTCGGCCTCGGCGAAGCCCAGCCTTTGCCGGGTCTCGATGCCCTGGACGGCGCAAACCGCCGCGTTGAATTCCATCCCGCCAAGTGACCGCCCCTGAATGAGCCCCCTCTCCATGCTGCGACCTGCACATGGGGAGGCCGGCCAAACACGGCCGATCCATTCGCCGCTGCCCGGCGGCCTCTAATCATATCTAGATAATGGAAGTGTCCCGGTATTGGGTCGGTTCAGCGCCGCGCCCTATGCGTACCGCTGCGCGCTGATATCCGCCTGAACCAGTCGGGCATTTTGCTCCGGATCGTTTCGGCATAACGACTCGCCGGCGTCAGCCCTCCTGCGGCGCGGTGCCGCTGCGACCTGTGATCTTGACCGGAGGAGCCGGTCTTCTTTTGGGACTGAGGATCGGTGGACAATTGCCCATACCGATAGCGACCGAGCCCTGGCGATTGGTTCACGGTACCAAGACAGGGCGAGGAAAATGAATGAATGGGGGTTCATTCAGGGGTGAATGATTCATCCAGCCGGCGGAGAACCGGTGTCGAATTAGGCAGAAAGGGTCTGCGTCGGACCCAAGGATACGGCAATGAAAAACCCCTCCCGAGCCTTGGCTCGAGAGGGGGAGAATTGCAGCGGGTCAGTTCACGCGGCTGAACGTGACCGTGCCGCGGCAGCGATGCCGGGCTTCCGTCCAGGTGCCGTTGCCTGTGGCCAGGTTGCCGCGGATCTGGATGCTGTAGCCGAGGCCGGTCCGGGTCTGGGCCGAAGCGGTGTTGGCCACGAAGCGTCCGGCGTCGTCGAGCGCCGTCTGCATCGGAACTTTGACGCTAAAGGCGCCGTTGGTTTCAAGCTCGCCGGCCAAACGGCCGCCGCTGATGCTGAACGCGACATCAGCGCCCGATTGGAAGGCACGCACGCAGGCCGGGTAGACCAGGGTCGCCCGGTCGATGGTCACCACGCCCTGCCAGCGGCCGTTGAAATAGTCAGCGCCGGGCACCGGCGCGGGGGCCGGGACTGCCGCCGGTACCGCTTGCGGCGCAGGCGCAGGTGTCTGGGGCTCGGGCACAGGGGCTGGCACTTGGCTCACTTGCGGGGTCTGTTCGGCCGGGGCCGGCGCGGACTGAGGCTCTGTATTCAACCGGATCGCGCGTGTGTTGAGCGCGACAATCTTGTTTTCCGCCAACTCGGCGAATGTGCCGTCCGGGTAGCGGGTCAGATACGCTTCGAGGTCTTCGACATTCTCGCTTTCACGGATCGTGCGCCAGAACTCAAGCTCCATATCTTCGCGTACGATACGGTTGGCGACCTCGGAGCTGACCGGCCGGTTTGGGACGGGTGCCGCATCGGCGGACGGCAGGGCGGCAAACACGAAGTCGCCGCGATCATAATCCTTGTCGCGCAATTTGCCGTAGCGCGGTGTTTGCCGGCCATTGGTCAAATTGGTAACGCGATTGGACATATGCAGGCCGAGTTCGGTCGCCGTGATATAGCCGTCATTGTTGGAATCAGCCCGTTCGCCGCCGTCCAAGGCGCGCAAGAACAACTCCCGGAAAGTGCCGTCGTCCGACACGAGCTGGCCGGCATCGCCCGAGGTCAAGAATTGCCGGACCGGAAGCGCCGTGGCGTGCGTGATCGCCGCCGGAACATAGGACCGTTGCGTGTCGAACACCGTGCCCGAAAAGCATGAATCGAAGATCGAGAACACATGCTTGGAGCGGGCGAGGCGGACAAATTCGCCAAAGCGCCGCATGGTTAGCGCTTGAAGGCGGAACCGCGGATCTTCGTCCGGACGGCCGGCATCGGCGGGGACCAAGAAGCCTTCGCCGCCCTCGGTATGGCCGTGTCCGGCAAACCAGACGAACAAGCGCGATTCTGGATCAGCGCCTTTGACCACGAAGAATTCTTCCAGCGTTTGCTTCAACTGGTCCGCACCCAAATCCGTCTTCAGCGTCACCTCGAAGCCCTTGCCTTCGAGCGCCGCCGCGACTTCGCGGGCGTCCTCAACGGCTTTCGAGAGCCGCGGCCAGCCGGCGGTGTATTCGTCGATCCCGATGACCAGCGCATGGCTGCTGGAATAAAGCTGGACCGTCTCGGCAATCGGCGCTTCCGGCGTCTCTGCGGTGCGGAAATCAACCGACAGCCCACGGCTGTCCGCGAACGCAGTGGCGCTCCAGACAAGACTCGCCGCGAGCGCCAAGGAACAGGCTGCTTTTTCAGTGCGTCTAAACATCATTCTACCCTCACGACTATCTCGCCATTGGCGAGGCGGACATCAGATATTTCCTGGAACGACGGCGCGATACGATTCGCCAAAGACGGCTCGATCGGCCGGAAATCCCCTGACACGAGCGCGGTCGGCAGATCGCGGGTCACATCACGGGTCGTTCCATAGCACCGAATTATCTCCTGCCCGGGTGGGGGAGCTATGCTTAAAGTCACAGGGAGCCGGTCGCCCGGCAAATATAGGGTTTCGTGGCCGCGCACCCACGCGCCGCCCGAAAATTGCGAGGGAAACAGGGCGATCGTGTTGCCATCGCCCGCGGTGTAGAAGCAATAGATCGCGGCGTCGCGGTTGGCTTTCACCTTAACCGTCAAGGTATCGCCGACCGTGTAGGTCGGATCGGCCCCGCGATCGGTGCTCATATACAAGCTGAAGGGGTCGACCTGATCTTGGAACGCGGCCAATTCCGCGTGGGCCTGGGCGACGCATCCTTGTTCGACCATCCACGCGATGCGGGGCAGTGCGCCGTCGAGGCCCCCAGAAATCAAGCGGATTTCAACGTGTATGGGATCGCGGACACCGTCCACGAGCACCAGATAGGCGGCGCCATCGCGGTAGGTGAGGGCCGCCGGCCAAGCGTGGGTCACCTCGCCGCCGTTCCAAGTGATGGTGGTCGAACGGCCGGTTTCCATATCGGTCAGCTTGGCGGATTGCCTTTCGTCGGCTTGCGGGCGCCATAAATGCAGGAAACGCCCTGGGCCCACGCAGTATTTCCCGGCACGCGAGGTATCGATCCAAAGCGAATTGCCCGGCCCTTCGATGGGCGCGGCGCCGCGGGTTTGGCCCAAAATCGGGACGGTCGCGTCCGCCGGAGCCAAAAGCGCGGCAATCGCCGTGAGCGTGTCTGACTGCCCGCTTTCCCCGTCAGGCATGTCGACCGGCCCCCGAAAGGGGCCCTCGAGTGTAATGGTCCGGCCGCTTGCGGCGAGAAGGGTCGCCCGCGCGCCTTGTGGGATCTCGATGACTTGGGCCGCATCGACCTGCTCGCCAGCGGATAGGGACGGCGCATTCGATGCGATGACCACAAGCTCCGCCGCCAGTGCCTGCGCCGAAAACATGACGGCCGACAACGCGGCTGCCACCCACCTCGCGACCATGAGCAGGTTTCCTTCTCCCCACATGCACCCGGATTACACCCCGGTGCCGCTCCTCCCGTTTGCCGCTCCTGCGCAGGGCAGTTTACTGCAAAAAGGCGACCACGTCACAGCGTGGTTTGTTCCGGAAACCTAATAATGAGAGGAGGATAGGCGTGTCCTTGCGAGCGGGCCAGCACAAGACGGACATTATTCCGCCGGGTAGGTCTGCTTGCCGTCGGACCCCGGTTTAAGCAGCCGGTAAGCGTTCACGAAGGGGCGCAAATACATACCGCGGACCGTGTGCCATGTGCCGTCAGTGCCGTCCCCGAGGCCCATGGGAAACCGTTCGCGTTCCTTCGGCACATACAGCGTTCCGAACATCCAATCCCAGATGGCGAGGCCGAACCCGCAGTTCCGATCGAAATGTTTCGGGAGCCGGCTGTGATGGATTTGGTGCTGGGCTGGGCTGATGAAGACATAGTTCAGCGGACCATAGGAAAGCCAAACATGGCTATGGCGCAGATTCCCGATCGCGTAATAGACCATCAACGCCACGTGGAGACCCAGCGCGGTATAGACCGTCACTTCGCCCGCGCCCAGGTAGAAGAAGAGGCCGGTGGCCACCGCTACACCGAAGGCTTCACCCAGGCCCATGACAAACAGGTCGACCGGGTGCAGCCGGCCGCTGGTAATCGGCGTCAGCACTTCCGCTGAGTGGTGCACTTTGTGGAATTCCCAAAGCAGCGGGACTTTGTGCAAGGCGTAGTGGGCGAGAAACCGGCCAAAATCCAGGCACACGAAAAAGGCGATCGTGTAGGCGACGCGGATCGCGATGGGTCCCAATGCGGGGTCTTCGAGCGGGCCGCGCCAAGCCGCGATCGCTTCACTCACAGCCACACCCAGCGCAAGGCCCGACAACGCAATGGGCGCGGTCAATAATGGGTAGAGGATGCCGTTGACCACGTAAAACCGGTAGTCGGCGCGCGCTGATTTCGCGAACCAAATACGCGGATCGAGGCCCGCTTTGAGCATGGCGGCGAACGAAAAGTCGCGGCGCGGCCGGGTCCAGGCGTAGACCAGAATCGCAATGGCCAGACCGGACAGCAGATACGGCCAATAGAGCATGGATTCCGGGAATAGGAACGTGACGAACGGCGCCATCACACGCAGCAGCAGCTCGTGCAGAATGGCACCCAAATCCGTACCGAAGATGCTTTCCATATCGGGGACGACCTTCGCCTTTCGCCGACTTATCCATCCTCTTGGCGCCGCCTGCGTCCCGGCGCATTACGCCGCGCCGCAGGGCCCAGACCGCCCGGCATCCCCACAGGAGTCAAAATAGCGGGGAACGGCCGCTTTTCCATGGAATCGAGCGCTTTCTGCCGGGCAAGACCTGCCGGCTGGGCGGCCGGTTTCCCGGTCGAGCGCAGGCTAGGTGCGGTCCTTCGCGCTGGCATGGAAGATGCTTTACGCATCCGTAACGGAGCACCAACGGAGGACCCATATGACCGAGACAGGAGAGGTGGCGCTATCCCAGGAAATGATGAAGCGCGTCGCCCACCGCTTGATGGAGAGCCATGGGCGTGCCGCTTTGGCCGTCGCCGCGCTGACGGCAAGTCGGTCGGCCCGTGTGAATGTGACCGAAGAGGCGCGGTTCTGGCTCGGCGTCTGTAATGAAATTCGGGCGGCGCGCGCCGACGAGGCCATGGAGGAGTCACGCATAGCGGCGATCCACTAGTTGCGTCCTAATTCAGGCACGTGCGGCGACTTCGCCTATACTCAAGCGGTGAGAGGAGCGTCGACGAACATGATCACCGTATACGGGTTGCGCAACTGCGACACATGCCGCAAGGCCTTGGCTTGGCTCGATCAAACCGGGCAGGCGCACGAATTCCGTGACCTCCGGGCTGACGGTCTGCCGGACGGTGCCGTTGACCGCTGGTGCACGGAAGCCGGTTGGGAAACGTTGCTCAATCGGCGGAGTACCACGTGGCGCCAGTTGGCGGAGTCCGATAAGGCGGATCTGACGCCGGACAAGGCGTGTCGGTTGATGGAAGCAAATCCAACTTTGATCAAAAGGCCGGTGTTTGAAACCGCGAGCTCAGTATTTGTCGGATTTTCGGATAGAGTAAAAGACGCGCTCAACAAGCAGTAAGCCGGGAGGTGAGGCAATGAGTGTGACCGACGACAAGGTCTCGAAAAGCGAGGACGATTGGCGCCGGCAATTGACGCCCGAGCAATATCACGTGACGCGCGAGCATGGCACTGAGCGTGCCTTTACCGGCAAATATCACGATACCAAGACGCCGGGCACCTATCGCTGTGTCTGTTGCGGCGAAGAGTTATTCAAGTCGGGCGACAAGTTCGATTCTGGCACGGGGTGGCCGAGTTTCACGCAGCCGATCGACGAGGCGCGGGTACAGACCGAGCGCGACACGTCTTACGGCATGATCCGGACAGAAGTGCTGTGTGCGCGCTGCGACGCGCATCTGGGACACGTTTTCGAGGACGGCCCGCAGCCGACGGGGCTCCGCTATTGCCTGAATTCGGCGTCACTCGATCTGGAACCGGAGGAATAAGGCGCGCCGCTGAGACTCTTACGCGACGGCTCGATCATTCGCGGTAAAGATCGCGTCGATTTCAGTGCACAGCGCGGCGATTTCCTGCGCGGCGAGGCTTTTTGGCGCGGCTTCTGACACGCCCAAGCCATCCATCAAGCTCGACGCAAAAAGCTGTCGGTTGCCGAGCCGTGTATTCGCCACGGGCAAGGCTTTATCGCGCATGATCTCCACGACGCGGCGTGACAAGCGGCCGCGCGGCGGCATTCGGTTCAACACCACGAGGCACGGCGTGTTTTCGCGTTTCGCCAGGTCTAGGATCGAGTCGGTCGCCCAAAGGTCCATCGGGCTCGGTTGAACAGGCACTACCATCAAATCAGCATTGCGCAGACCGGCGCGTGCCGAGAGTTCCCGGTGCGGTGGGCTGTCGACGACGACATAGTCGAAGTTGCGCCGCAGCCGCCGCATTTCGGAGGCGGCGCGCCATTCGGAAACTTGGTGCAACTCGATATCGTCGAGCCGTGGCCGATAGTCGCTCCGGCGCCTGTGCCAATCCGCCAAGCTTTGTTGCGGATCGCTGTCCACGACCGCGACTTTCGCGGTGCGGCTGAATAGAGCGACGGCCAAATGCGCCGCGACAGTTGTTTTCCCTGCGCCGCCCTTTTGGTGGGCAACCAAGATCACCGATGCAGACATGGATTGCGTCCCCCGCTCAGCCGGCCGCAGCGTCGATGCGTCGCCTCCTACTATAGTCGCCTCTTGCGCCGTCCGCATCCGCGAAAAAAGTCATTGGCGTCACGACGCCGATGACGGGCCGAAATCGGCCTTCATCGGGATTTGGCCCTGCGGACGCTGTTCACCACCGCGCCCATATATTGCTGGTTCACGTGCTCCTGATTCGGCGTGGTCGGTAATCCGGCCCGATCACCGGATCATCTCAACGTAATCTTCGACCTATTAATCGGATGCCGTACTAACTAATTCGCCGACAAGACGCGGCCGGCCACCGCATCCAATTTTGACAAGAGCTCGTGGTCGCGCGCTTCCGGGGCTGTAATGAGCGCTGTGTCGAGTGCGTTATTGCAGCCTCTGGCGCACGGGCCTTGGTCGGATTTTAACATCGGAATGACGGCCTTGATCAGGGCGCGCGCCTTGTCCGCGTTCGCCATGAGTACGCCGATGATCGCGTCGACCGTGACGTCGTCATGGTGCGGGTGCCAGCAATCATAGTCGGTGATCATCGCCACGGTCGCGTAACACATCTCGGCTTCGCGGGCGAGTTTCGCTTCCGGCATGTTGGTCATGCCGATTACATCGCAGCCCCAGGAGCGATAGAGTTCAGATTCGGCGAGCGTTGAGAATTGCGGGCCTTCCATGACCAAGTAGGTTCCGCCACGCACCATGGTAATGCCTTCATTGGCGGCGGCGCGCAGGAGATGCTCGCCGCAGCGTCCGCAGACGGGATGGGCCATGGAAACGTGGCCGACCATGCCGGTGCCGAAAAAGCTCTTGGTGCGTGCAAACGTCCGGTCGATGAACTGATCGACGAGCACGAAAGTGCCCGGTGACAGTTCTTCTTTCAACGAACCGACCGCGCTTACCGACAAAACCGTGTGACAGCCGACCCGTTTCAGCGCGTCGATATTCGCGCGAAAGTTCAGCTCCGACGGCGGGATGCGATGACCGCGCCCGTGGCGCGGCAAGAACACCATTTGCTGACCGTCAAGATCTCCGAACAATAGCTCGTCCGACGGTTTGCCGAACGGTGTTTCGACGGCCTGCCAGCGTGTATTGGTCAGACCGTCGAGATCATAGACGCCACTTCCGCCGATCACGCCGATGGCAGCCGTTTTCCCGGTCATCGGATCGGCCTATTCGAAGCCAAGAAGTTCGACGTCGAACACCAGTGTCGAGTTCGGCGGAATGATGCCGAGGTCGCGGTCGCCATAGCCATATTCCGGCGGGATCGTCAGACGCCGTTTGCCACCAACCTGCATGCCTTGCACGCCCTCATCCCAGCCGCGAATAACTTGTCGTGCGCCCAACTGAAAGACAAACGCTTGGCCGCGATCGAGCGAACTATCGAACTTGTCGCCGTCCAGCAGCCAACCCGTATAGTGCACGGCCACACGATCGCCGCTTTGCGCCGCGCGACCTTCGCCGACTTCAAGATCTTCGATACCCAGTTCGGCGGCATAGGCCGGCACAATTAAAAACAAGACGGCAATAAGTGCTGTGGCAACCTTTTTCATTTTTGAGTCCTTCCAAATTTAGGAGACGGCGAAAGAAATAGGCCGGCGTCGTTCACCCCACGTGTTGGCCGAAAAATTCAAGGCTTCGCTCAAGCGCGAGCGCGGCGGCTGTGTCGTTATACGATGCGCGTTGATCACAGTTAAAGCCGTGATCCGCATCATAAACGTGAATGTCCGCTTTCGGGTGCTTGGCGCGGATTGCGTCCACGGCGTCCATCGGGATCGCCGCATCTTGCTCGCCGAAATGCATCATGACCGGGCATTTCGGTGACAGGTCCACGTGCCCGATAATGTTGCCACCGTAATAGCAAACGGCCGCCGCAACCCCAATCGCGCGGCAGGCAGTAACCCAACTGACGGTTCCGCCCCAACAATAGCCCACCAGTCCAACAGGGCCTTCGCCGCGCAACGCGCCGGCGCAGTTCTGCACGTCGAGCACCGCGTTGGTGATATCCATTTTCTGCATGAGAGCAATGCCGCTCGCAATGTCGTCTTCGCTATAGCCGAGCTCGACGCCGCGTTCGATCCGGTCAAACAGGGCCGGCGCATAGACTTCGTAGCCCTGAGCGGCGTATCCGTCCGCGACGTTCCGGATGTGGCTGTTTACGCCGAAGATCTCCTGAATCACGACCAAGCCGCCGCGACGGCCGCGATCGCCCGACGCGTGGACATGATAAGCTTGATAGGTGTGTTCGTCCGCCGCGGTCAGGTCGACCATGCGGCCCTTATTGTCGCTCATTACGTGCCTCCCTTGCTCGCCCGCTCGACTCTATTTCGGTGCGGCAAACGCTCTTTATAGCAAGGACGCCTTTGGTGCGTCCGCGCGAAAACCGGCTCAGTGTCGGGCCGTCAGACATTGAAGCGGAACAATAGAACATCGCCGTCCGCGACGGTGTAATCGCGGCCTTCTTGGCGCATTCGCCCGGCATCTTTGGCTGCTTGCTCGCTTCCGGCGTCCACATAATCGTCGAACGCGATGGTTTCCGCGCAAATAAAGCCGCGCTCAAAATCGCTATGAATAACGCCCGCGGCGCCGCCCGCCTTGGTTCCCACGGGAATCGTCCAGGCGCGCGTTTCCTTAGGCCCAGCCGTGAAAAACGTTATCAAGTCAAGCAAGGCGTAGCCGGCGCGGATCAAGCGGTCGAGACCGGTTTCCTCCAGACCGAGGCTGGTCAGAAATTCCTGACGCTCCTCTTGGCTTCCGAG